>NZ_MIIV01000455.1:0-25089 GCF_001743015.1 Shigella sp. FC1567 | reverse complement strand
ACACTGGAGCGTCTTCTGAGCCTGCTGTCGGCCTTTGAGGTCGTGGTATGGATGACGGATGGCTGGCCGCTGTATGAATCACGCCTGAAGGGAAAGCTGCACGTTATCAGCAAGCGTTACACTCAGCGCATTGAGCGACATAATCTGAATCTGAGACAACATCTGGCAAGGCTGGGACGGAAGTCACTGTCGTTCTCAAAATCGGTGGAGCTGCATGACAAGGTCATCGGGCATTATCTGAACATAAAACACTATCAGTAAGTTGGAGTCATTACCGACGCTTCCTTACCTGTTCCTCGCGCTGGCTTTCCCATTCTTTAAAGCACGTCAGGATCTCGACAGACCATTTGTGATTTTCAAAACGCGTATGTCGGCAATGATTGCGACGGTGGTTGTCGTACTGGTGGTGACATTTGCGAACGTCTTCACCATTATTCCGCCTGTGGTTGAAGCCGGAGACTGGGACAGCACATTGTGGATGATTGGCGGCCCTGTCTTCTTCTCGCTGTTAGCGATGGCGATTTACCAGAACTATTGCAGTCGCATGGCGAATAAACCTGAGTTAGCTCTCGACTGATCATATGAAATCCTGCAACTCATCGTCTCTCCGGCGATGAGTTGTCAGGAAGTAATGCGTATGGATGATACTCTCCAGGGCCGGTGATAACTGAAGATGATGTTAAGCTGCTAAATGAGCCACGTTGACATCATTTGGCAGCTTCATGCATTACAAACTTCCCGCCTGACGACCTTTGCCCGCAGACGTCAGCGTTCTCCCCGTTTGTTTACCGTTGAGGCTTTCCAGACGCATCTGGAAGGGCGGGAATGGCATATCGATACCGTGGGCATGGAAGCCAGCCAGAATCAGCTGGTGGATCTCATGGCGTAGCGGCATACGGTGACCCATCTCAGCGGCATAAATACGCAGCTCGAAAATCTGAATCCCTTGTTGCAGATCCACCAGGAAGACTTCCGGTGCCGGGTTGTCGATCACCAGCGAGCAGCGACGCGCTGCGGTGAGCAGGATTTCCGTCACTTCTTCACTGTTGGCATCAGCAGGGGCCGGAATCGTCAACACTACGCGCGTAACCGAGTCAGAGAGCGACCAGTTGATAAACTGCTCGGTAATAAACGCCTTGTTCGGCACGATTATCTCTTTACGGTCCCAGTCGCTGATGGTGGTGGCGCGGGTGTTAATTTTCGTCACGCTACCGGTGAGATCGCGAATTGTCACCGTATCGCCAATGCGAATCGGTTTTTCGAACAGGATAATCAGACCAGAGATAAAGTTGGCGAAAATTTCCTGCAAACCAAAACCGAGACCAACACCGAGCGCGGCGACCAGCCACTGCAATTTCGACCATTCAATACCAATCATCGAGAAGCCGACCAGCCCGCCAATCAGCATCAGCAGATATTTGGTGATGGTGGTGATGGCGTAGCCTGTACCCGGCGTTAAATCCAGGTGCTGCAAAATCGCCAGTTCCAGCAGCGCGGGCAGGTTGCGCACCAGCTGCGTGGTGATGATAAACACCAGAATGGCAATCAGCACCGCACCGAGGGTAATTGGCTCCAGACTTTCTACGCCTTGTACCGTGGAGGTGACATCCCACAGCGAAATATTTTCGAGGAAGCCGAAAGCGGAATGGATTTCTGACCACAGCACAATGACAGAAAGCAGGGCGATCAACATCAAAATTGAGCGCACCAGCCGCAAGGATTGCGCACTGATGGCATCGAGATCGACTTCGCTTTCATCGACTTCAATTGCTCCTTCCGGGCTACTGTGATGATGCGCTTCCTCTTCGCCACGCGCACGTTGCGCTAACATCTCTGCCCGGCGATGCTTCGCCCGGTCAAACGCCAGCCTGCGGCGCTGGATCAGCATCCAGCGGCGGATAACGTGATAAACCACCAGTAGCAGGAACCAGATGGCAACCGAGGTTTCAAGCCTCGCTAACAGCGCCTGTGCCGTTGCCAGATAACCCACAGCCGACGCCAGAATGGCAACCAACGGCGCGCCAATCATCATGTTCCACAGCATATGGTTGGTAATGTTGTCGCCGCTGCCCTCTTTGTTGAGATACAGTGGGATCCCGGCCTTTTTCAGGCTGAGGGTGACCACCGCCAGCGCACCGCAAATGAGGATAAAGCAAAGCCGTCCCAGCGAACCGGAGAATTCACGGTCGTCGAGGTTATCGAACATCATCAGCGCCATAATCAGCGGCACAATAAGCCCGATGCTCATCAGGTAGTAGCGCATCCCACGGGAAACACGTTCGCGCGGCCAGCCAAAATGAGCGATAAACAAGCCGTTCGGGCGGGCAAAGGTGGCGCAAATCATCACTACCCACAGCAGCGGCACGGTAGCCGTTACACCATCGCCAATCGCGACCGCCAGCGGATAAGGCCACGCCTCGCGCAAGCCGTAACCCAGCGTCATCCACAGCACCGGTAACGGTGACGCGACGAGAATCGACCAGAAAAGAGTGCGCAACGTCAGCCAGAAGTGATCCTGAGTCACTTTGCCAACTTTCGCCGCCGAACGTTCAAGAAAACGGGTGAAATAGCGGCGCGAGTAAATACTGCAACCGACCAGAATCAACGCGCCAAACAGCGGCAAAATTGTCTCTTTGCTCGTCAGCATCATCACACTGGCTTTGCCCAACTGACTGAAGGTGTCCAGCGAAATGAGACGACGCAGATCCTGGGCGATTTCCAGCGGCCAGGCGATGGTCATCGGGCGCACGTCAGAGGTCCAGAACAGATAGCGGTGCGTTGCTTCGTTCACCTCTTTCAGCGCATCCTCCAGTTGCCCGTTGGAGACTTTCAGCTTGGTCAGTTCCAATAGTAGCGTGTCGCCACCCTGCAACAATGAGTTCAGCAACTCACGCTGAGTGCGCAGTTGTGCTTCCAGAATACGGTTTTGCTCGGCGGTCAGCGGCTGACCGTCGGCCTGATGGATTTGCCGTAGCATCGGCTGTTTATTAAGCAGATCCTCATAACGTAACCGTTGCACACGCAACTGCGCCATTTCGGTATCAAGCTGTTGTGGTTTTGGCATTTCTGGCAGCCGTGCCACCTGCGCCCGCAGCGCTTCGCCGAGCAGATTGGACGATCCCAGCCATTGCGACTGTTCACGCAGCGTATTCAACGCCTGCCGGACCTGTAACGTCTGGCTGGCAGCCTGACGCTGTTGCGAGGCAACGAGATCCATCCGCTGCGCCTGTTGATTCAAAGCCGCCGATAGTTCGCGGTTAATTTTGAATTGCGCGACGATATCTTTCGGCAAATCGGCGCTGTTTTCTGCCAGCAATTCGGTACTTTCCAGCGCCCGCTCCGCCTCAAGCTGACGTTGGCTGTTTAATTGATTACGCAAGGCCTGCAAATACGCATCCAGTTGCTGGCTCTCTTTTTCCGCCAGCTCTGAGCGTAAGCGCGCTAATTCCTGGCGGTTATTGGCAGACAGCTGCGCCAGCTCCAGTTCATCAAGAGCGCCTTAAGACGTGCAGAGTCAGACTGCAACGCGAAATTTTGTGCCTGATTGAGCGGAGTATTGCCGGTAAGCGTTCCCAGGCGGCGCTCGATCTCATTTAACTGACGGCGGGCGTCGGTTTGCTGTTGCGGCAGTTGATTCAGCGAATCGGCAATCTCGCGGGTGCGCTCCTGCTCTTGCTGGGCCTGACGGCTTTTATCCAGCAACTGGCTGCTGACCTGGAGAATTTCCTGATTCAGCGCGTCGGTAGACATTCCCGGCGACACGCTGCGCGGCTCGTCACGCATGTTGTTTAATTGTGCGCGCAGAGTAGCGGAGAGTTTCGGATAATTATCGATAACTTGCTGATATTGTTTGATGCGCTCAAGGGAACCTTTTCGTTCCTCAAGCGCATTTAAGGCAGACTGGAGCGCCTCTACGACTTCCGGCTGTGCGGGTTTCGCCGCTTTTGCCTGCTCCAGTTCCTGAGTGATTTGTTTGCTATCGGGGGCCGTCGCGGCGTACGCCCCCCAACTGAGGCACCAGGCCATCAGAAAAGTGATAATCAGGCGCACGTCAGCGTTTCCTTTGATGGATTAGACCTGGTCTTTTTTATCGTCAACCAATGGGCTGGCGTCGTGTTCTGCTTCGATCTCTTCAGCAGGAAGTGGGGCGGGTTCAGCGTCTGGCGTAACAAAGGTTTCGGTAGATACTGCCAGCGGCTGGCCAATTTTCGTGACAGACAGGCTTTCCAGTTGCTCAACCAGATTCACTTTACCCGGTGCAAACAGGTTGATAACGGTGGAACCGAGTTTAAAGCGACCCATTTCCTGGCCTTTCAGCAGTGCCACAGAACCGTCGTTTTCCCCGGCAGGCCAGGTCCAGCGCTTGATGATACCTTCGCGCGGCGGCGTAATGGTGCCCGCCCAGACCGTCTCAATGCTGCCAACAATCGTCGCTCCGACCAGAATCTGCGCCATTGGGCCAAATTCGGTATCGAAAAGGCAAATCACGCGTTCGTTACGGGCAAACAGATTCGGCACGTTCTGAGCGGTGAGATGGTTAACGGAGAAGAGATCGCCCGGCACGTAGATCATCTCACGCAGAATACCGTTGCACGGCATGTGTACGCGATGGTAGTCACGCGGGGAGAGGTAAGTGGTCACAAACGTACCGTTGCGGAACAGGTCCGCCATCAGATAGTTGCCTGCCAGCAGGGCTTCGAGGCTGTAGTTGTGGCCTTTGGCTTGCAGGATTTTATCTTCTTCGATTTTACCCAACTGGCTGATAACGCCATCGGCAGGCATGACCAGTACATTCGGATCGGTATCGATTGGGCGTACTTCGTCACGCAGCGGACGGACAAAGAATTCGTTAAAGGTGCGGTAGCTGGCGGTGTCCGGCTTTTGCGCCTCTTTCATGTCGACCTTGTAGTATTTAACGAACAGATCGATAACCAGTTTTGTCAGCCATCCTGCCCGCTTGCTTGCGCCCCAACCCGCCAGGCGAGTAAGCCATAGTTTCGGCAGAATGTACTGTAGCGAAAGTTTAAATGAATTTAACAAGGTAGCCTCCAGGCCATTGTTTTGTCGTTCCTGATCCGGCCAACATGCCGGATCCTGAAAAAAAGGGGACGATTCTAACGACGGTTAGCTTAATTGTCAGTCATCCGTATCAGAAAAGTTTTTACGCGTTTTTACCTGCGCCATGCTTTCCAGAATACGGTGATAGTTTTCGAAACGGGTTTCCGCGATTTTCCCTTCCTCAACCGCTTCCCGGATAGCGCAGCCCGGATCGGTATCGTGTTTGCAATCGCGATATTTACACAGACCTAAATAGTCATGGAATTCGACAAAGCCCTGAGTGATTTGTTCCGGCTCCAGGTGCCAGAGGCCGAACTCACGCACACCAGGGGAATCAATCACATCACCGCCGTGCGGGAAGTGATACAGCCGAGCGGCGGTCGTGGTGTGCTGACCGAGCCCCGAGTTGTCAGAGACATCGTTGGTCAGGATCTCTTTTTGCAGCCCCAGCAACTCATTCAGCAGGCTGGATTTGCCGACGCCAGACTGCCCGGCAAAAATGCTGATGCGCCCGGTCAACGCCTCTTCCAGCGGTTTTAGCCCATCCTGAGTATGGCTGGAAACCATCAATACGCGATAACCGATATTGCGGTAGATATCCATCTGCTCGTTGACGAACGCCATGCCTTCGTCGTCCAGCAGGTCTATCTTGTTGAGCACAATAATCGGCTCAATCTGCAAGGTTTCGCAGGCCACCAGGTAACGGTCGATAATATTGAGTGACAGCTCCGGCAAAATGGCGGAGACAATGACAATCTGGTCGATGTTGGCGGCAATAGGTTTTACGCCGTCGTAGAAATCCGGACGCGTCAACACCGAGGTACGCTCATGCACCGCTTCCACGATCCCTTTGACATTTACGCCTTCCGCCGCCGGTTTACCCGGACGCCAGACTACACGGTCGCCGGTCACCAGCGAACGGATGGTACGGCGAATATTGCAGCGGTGAACGTCGCCATCGGCGGATTCCACATCAGCGTGCATACCAAAGCGGCTGATGACGATACCTTCATCAGGCTCGCCAAACAGATTGTCGTCGTAGTCGGGCTTCTCCTTAGACGTTTTAAGACGACGCTGGTGATTGGCGTTCACGCGGCGCTGCTGGCCTTTGGAGAGTTTATTTTTACTCAATCGTACAGACTCCTGGTCGCCCCTGATGGGCAAAACATCTATGATACACGCAATTGTGGATCAATATAGTCACTGTGAATGGGTGGAAAATAGCATGAGTGCCAATGAAAACAACCTGATTTGGATCGATCTTGAGATGACTGGTCTGGATCCCGAGCGCGATCGCATTATTGAGATTGCCACGCTGGTGACCGATGCCAACCTGAATATTCTGGCAGAAGGGCCGACCATTGCAGTACATCAGTCCGATGAACAGCTGGCGCTGATGGATGACTGGAACGTGCGCACCCATACCGCCAGCGGGCTGGTAGAGCGCGTGAAAGCGAGCACGATGGGCGATCGGGAAGCTGAACTGGCAACGCTCGAATTCTTAAAACAGTGGGTGCCTGCGGGAAAATCGCCGATTTGCGGTAACAGCATCGGACAGGACCGTCGTTTCCTGTTTAAATACATGCCGGAGCTGGAAGCCTACTTCCACTACCGTTATCTCGATGTCAGCACCCTGAAAGAGCTGGCGCGCCGCTGGAAGCCGGAAATTCTGGATAGTTTTACCAAGCAGGGGACGCATCAGGCGATGGATGATATCCGTGAATCGGTGGCGGAGCTGGCTTACTACCGCGAGCATTTTATCAAGCTGTAAAATTTTTCCTGGTCACGTAAGCGCCGGAATCCACTTGCGGCGGCGTGATTTTGACGCTAAATTGAACGTCTTGCTGATAATTTCAGCACTTGAGATAAAAACGCAAAAAAAACTTTTTTGGGGGGTTGCAGAGGGAAAGATTTCTCGTATAATACGCCTCCCGTAACGACGCAGAAATGCGAAAATTACGAAAGCAAAATTAAGTAGTACGCGGGAATAGCTCAGTTGGTAGAGCACGACCTTGCCAAGGTCGGGGTCGCGAGTTCGAGTCTCGTTTCCCGCTCCAAATTCTTCTCTCAATAAAATATCCACAGCGATGCGTTATTGCTGGTTTTCGTTGTCTCTGACAAACTCTTGTAAACAGAGTTATCCACAGCCTCAGGCTGTAATCTTAATTTCAAAGAAACTTCGCACGGTGAATAGTATTTTTTTAACCTATTGATAGATAAGTTAAAAATTAAGATTCCGTTTTGTCGAGTCGATCACTTGACGATTTTATTCGTCTTGAATTGCAATGCGTTTTTATTTTTATTCACAAGCTGTGGATGAATCAGGCGTCACGCGGTAACCCTTTTTCAATCACCCGAACCAGACGCTGTTTTTTCGGCAATTGCACTTCGACTATGCACGCATTTCGTCTCTCTATTTGCTGCGCAATCGCCCACGCTATGTGCTCATCGAGAAGTGGGTGCTCACCTTTACGACTTTCCAGCGCTGTCAAAATCGTTTCATCCCAAGGGGCATTGCCTAATGCTACGGCGATATTACGCAGCCAACGCAGGTGACCAATTCGACGAATCGCCGATCCTTCCGTGACTTTTAAAAACTTCTCTTCGCTCCAGGCGAATAACTCAATGAGTTCCGGTGCGTGTAGCGGCTTACGCGGGCTGAAATCCTCTTCTGTGGTGAGTTGTGAATAGCGATTCCACGGGCAGATAGGCTGGCAGTCATCGCAACCGTAAATACGGTTTCCCATTAACGGTCGCAACTCTTCCGGGATCGCCCCTTCAAGTTCGATGGTGAGATAAGAGATACAGCGGCGAGCATCGACGGTATATGGCTCGACGATGGCACCGGTCGGGCAAATCGTCATACAGGCCACGCATTTACCGCATCCTTCCTCGACTGGTTGATCCACGGGCAGCGGAATATCGACCAGCAATTCGCCTAAAAAGAAGAACGAACCGGCCTCGCGATTGAGGATAAGTGAGTGCTTACCTGTCCAGCCGAGCCCAGCTTTTTCAGCTAACGGGCGCTCGAGAATAGGCGCAGAATCGACAAACGGTCTAAAATTCAGCGAAACACAATGTTGCTGAATCATCTCGCCCAGCTTTTTGAGTCGGTTGCGCAGAAGTTTGTGATAGTCACGGCCCAGCGCATAACGGCTAACATAGCCGAGTTTGGGGTTTTTCAGCGTGCTGGCAAATGCGGCGTTAGCAGGAAGGTAATTCATCCGCACGCTGATCACGCGCAGCGTACCGGGCAATAACTCATGAGGGCGAGCGCGCAGCATACCGTGACGTGCCATCCAGTCCATTTCGCCGTGGTATTGTTTGTCCAGCCATGCTTGCAGTTTGGGCTCGGACTCGCTGAGATCGGTATCGGTAATACCTACCTGCTGAAAGCCCAGTTCCAGCCCCCACTGTTTAATTTTTTGCGCTAACTGATTGAGATCGAGGGGCTCTGACATGACGGACCATACAATGAAGAAAAACCCCGTAAGTATACCACACACCGTCTGGTACGCCGACGATATCCGCCGCGGAGAACGCGAGGCGGCAGATGTGCTGGGGCTCACACTCTATGAGCTGATGCTTCGCGCTGGCGAGGCCGCATTCCAGGTGTGTCGTTCGGCGTATCCTGACGCCCGCCACTGGCTGGTGCTGTGCGGTCATGGTAATAACGGCGGCGATGGCTACGTGGTCGCGCGACTGGCCAAAGCGGTCGGCATTGAGGTCACGTTGTTTGCCCAGGAGAGCGACAAACCGTTGCCGGAAGAGGCCGCGCTGGCACGCGAAGCATGGTTAAACGCGGGTGGCGAGATCCATGCTTCGAATATTGTCTGGCCCGAATCGGTAGATCTGATTGTTGATGCGCTGCTCGGTACCGGTTTGCGGCAAGCGCCCCGCGAATCCATTAGCCAGTTAATCGACCACGCTAATTCCCATCCTGCGCCGATTGTGGCGGTTGATATCCCTTCCGGCCTGCTGGCTGAAACTGGCGCTACGCCAGGCGCGGTGATCAACGCCGATCACACCATCACTTTTATTGCGCTGAAACCAGGCTTGCTCACTGGAAAAGCGCGGGATGTTACCGGACAACTGCATTTTGACTCACTGGGGCTGGATAGTTGGCTGGCAGGTCAGGAGACGAAAATTCAGCGGTTTTCAGCAGAACAACTTTCTCACTGGCTAAAACCGCGTCGCCCGACTTCGCATAAAGGCGATCACGGGCGGCTGGTAATTATCGGTGGCGATCACGGCACGGCGGGGGCTATTCGTATGACGGGGGAAGCGGCGCTGCGTGCTGGTGCTGGTTTAGTCCGAGTACTGACCCGCAGTGAAAACATTGCGCCGCTGCTGACTGCACGACCGGAATTGATGGTGCATGAACTGACGATGGACTCTCTTACCGAAAGCCTGGAATGGGCCGATGTGGTGGTGATTGGTCCCGGTCTGGGCCAGCAAGAGTGGGGGAAAAAAGCACTGCAAAAAGTTGAGAATTTTCGCAAACCGATGTTGTGGGATGCCGATGCATTGAACCTGCTGGCAATCAATCCCGATAAGCGTCACAATCGCGTGATCACGCCGCATCCTGGCGAGGCCGCACGGTTGTTAGGCTGTTCCGTCGCTGAAATTGAAAGTGACCGCTTACATTGCGCCAAACGTCTGGTACAACGTTATGGCGGCGTAGCGGTGCTGAAAGGTGCCGGAACCGTGGTCGCCGCCCATCCTGACGCTTTAGGCATTATTGATGCCGGAAATGCAGGCATGGCGAGCGGCGGCATGGGCGATGTGCTCTCTGGTATTATTGGCGCATTGCTTGGGCAAAAACTGTCGCCGTATGATGCCGCCTGTGCGGGCTGTGTCGCGCACGGTGCGGCAGCTGACGTACTGGCGGCGCGTTTTGGAACGCGCGGGATGCTGGCAACCGATCTCTTTTCCACGCTACAGCGTATTGTTAACCCGGAAGTGACTGATAAAAACCATGATGAATCGAGTAATTCCGCTCCCTGATGAGCAGGCAACATTAGACCTGGGCGAGCGGGTAGCGAAAGCCTGCGATGGCGCAACCGTAATCTATCTGTATGGCGATTTAGGCGCAGGTAAGACCACCTTTAGCCGGGGCTTTTTACAAGCTCTGGGTCATCAGGGTAATGTCAAAAGCCCCACTTATACGCTGGTCGAACCCTATACGCTCGACAATTTAATGGTTTATCACTTTGATTTGTACCGCCTTGCCGATCCCGAGGAGCTGGAGTTTATGGGGATCCGCGATTATTTTGCCAACGATGCCATCTGCCTGGTGGAGTGGCCACAACAAGGTACAGGTGTTCTTCCTGACCCGGATGTCGAAATACACATTGATTATCAGGCACAAGGCCGTGAGGCGCGCGTGAGTGCGGTTTCCTCTGCGGGTGAATTGTTGCTGGCGCGTTTAGCCGGTTAACCTTTGAAAGGTGGCGGGATGATGTATCGCATCAGAAATTGGTTGGTAGCGACGCTGCTGCTGCTGTGCACGCCGGTGGGTGCCGCGACGCTCTCTGATATTCAGGTTTCTAACGGTAATCAACAGGCGCGGATAACGTTGAGTTTTATTGGCGATCCTGATTATGCGTTTAGCCATCAAAGCAAACGCACCGTGGCGCTCGATATCAAACAAACGGGCGTGATTCAGGGACTGCCGTTGTTGTTCAGCGGCAATAATCTGGTGAAGGCGATTCGCTCTGGAACGCCTAAAGATGCACAAACGCTACGGCTGGTGGTCGATCTTACCGAAAATGGTAAAACCGAAGCGGTGAAGCGGCAGAATGGCAGCAATTACACTGTCGTCTTTACGATTAACGCCGATGTGCCGCCACCGCCTCCTCCGCCGCCCGTGGTTGCGAAACGCGTTGAAACGCCTGCGGTTGTCGCACCGCGCGTCAGCGAACCGGCGCGCAATCCGTTTAAAACGGAAAGTAACCGCACTACGGGTGTTATCAGCAGTAATACGGTAACGCGTCCGGCAGCGCGCGCGACGGCTAACACTGGCGATAAAATTATCATCGCTATTGATGCCGGACACGGCGGTCAGGACCCTGGCGCTATCGGCCCCGGTGGTACGCGGGAGAAAAATGTCACCATCGCCATCGCGCGTAAATTGCGTACTTTGCTCAATGACGATCCGATGTTTAAAGGCGTTTTAACCCGTGACGGGGATTACTTTATTTCGGTGATGGGGCGCAGCGATGTGGCACGTAAGCAAAACGCTAATTTCCTCGTGTCGATTCACGCTGATGCCGCACCGAACCGCAGTGCGACTGGCGCTTCCGTATGGGTGCTCTCTAACCGTCGCGCCAACAGCGAAATGGCCAGCTGGCTGGAGCAGCACGAGAAACATTCGGAGCTGCTGGGTGGGGCGGGCGATGTGCTGGCGAACAGTCAGTCTGATCCCTATTTAAGCCAGGCGGTGCTGGATTTACAGTTCGGTCATTCCCAGCGGGTAGGGTATGATGTAGCGACCAGTATGATCAGTCAGTTGCAACGCATTGGCGAAATACATAAACGCCGACCAGAACACGCGAGTCTCGGCGTTCTGCGTTCGCCGGATATCCCGTCAGTACTGGTCGAAACCGGTTTTATCAGCAACAACAGCGAAGAACGTTTGCTGGCGAGCGACGATTACCAACAACAGCTGGCAGAAGCCATTTACAAAGGCCTGCGCAATTATTTCCTTGCGCATCCGATGCAATCTGCGCCGCAGGGTGCAACGGCACAAACGGCCAGTACGGTGACGACGCCAGATCGCACGCTGCCAAACTAAGGACGATTGATGCCAATTCAGGTCTTACCGCCACAACTGGCGAACCAGATTGCCGCAGGTGAGGTGGTCGAGCGACCTGCGTCGGTAGTCAAAGAACTGGTGGAAAACAGCCTCGATGCAGGTGCGACGCGTATCGATATTGATATCGAACGCGGTGGGGCGAAACTTATCCGCATTCGTGATAACGGCTGCGGTATCAAAAAAGATGAGCTGGCGCTGGCGCTGGCTCGTCATGCCACCAGTAAAATCGCCTCTCTGGACGATCTCGAAGCCATTATCAGCCTGGGCTTTCGCGGTGAGGCGCTGGCGAGTATCAGTTCGGTTTCCCGCCTGACGCTCACTTCACGCACCGCAGAACAGCAGGAAGCCTGGCAGGCCTATGCCGAAGGGCGCGATATGAACGTGACGGTAAAACCGGCGGCGCATCCTGTGGGGACGACGCTGGAGGTGCTGGATCTGTTCTACAACACCCCGGCGCGGCGCAAATTCCTGCGCACCGAGAAAACCGAATTTAACCACATTGATGAGATCATCCGCCGCATTGCGCTGGCGCGTTTCGACGTCACGATCAACCTGTCGCATAACGGTAAAATTGTGCGTCAGTACCGCGCAGTGCCGGAAGGCGGGCAAAAAGAACGGCGCTTAGGCGCGATTTGCGGCACCGCTTTTCTTGAACAAGCGCTGGCGATTGAATGGCAACACGGCGATCTCACGCTACGCGGCTGGGTGGCCGATCCAAATCACACCACGCCCGCACTGGCAGAAATTCAGTATTGCTACGTGAACGGTCGCATGATGCGCGATCGCCTGATCAATCACGCGATCCGCCAGGCCTGCGAAGACAAACTGGGGGCCGATCAGCAACCGGCATTTGTGCTGTATCTGGAGATCGATCCGCATCAGGTGGACGTCAACGTGCACCCCGCCAAACACGAAGTGCGTTTCCATCAGTCGCGTCTGGTGCATGATTTTATCTATCAGGGCGTGCTGAGCGTGCTACAACAGCAACTGGAAACGCCGCTACCGCTGGACGATGAACCCCAACCTGCACCGCGTTCCATTCCGGAAAACCGCGTGGCGGCGGGGCGCAATCACTTTGCAGAACCGGCAGCTCGTGAGCCGGTAGCTCCGCGCTACACTCCTGCGCCAGCATCAGGCAGTCGTCCGGCTGCCCCTTGGCCGAATGCGCAGCCAGGCTACCAGAAACAGCAAGGTGAAGTGTATCGCCAGCTTTTGCAAACGCCCGCGCCGATGCAAAAATTAAAAGCGCCGGAACCGCAGGAACCTGCACTTGCGGCGAACAGTCAGAGTTTTGGTCGGGTACTGACTATCGTCCATTCCGACTGTGCGTTGCTGGAGCGCGACGGCAACATTTCACTTTTAGCCTTGCCAGTGGCAGAACGTTGGCTGCGTCAGGTACAACTGACCCCGGGTGAAGCGCCAGTTTGCGCTCAGCCGCTGCTTATTCCGTTGCGGCTAAAAGTTTCTGGCGAAGAAAAATCGGCATTAGAAAAAGCGCAGTCTGCCCTGGCGGAATTGGGTATTGATTTCCAGTCAGATGCACAGCATGTGACCATCAGGGCCGTGCCTTTACCCTTACGCCAACAAAATTTACAAATCTTGATTCCTGAACTGATAGGCTACCTGGCGAAGCAGTCCGTATTCGAACCTGGCAATATTGCGCAGTGGATTGCACGAAATCTGATGAGCGAACATGCGCAGTGGTCAATGGCACAGGCCATAACCCTGCTGGCGGACGTGGAACGGTTATGTCCGCAACTTGTGAAAACGCCGCCGGGTGGTCTGTTACAATCTGTTGATTTACATCCGGCGATAAAAGCCCTGAAAGATGAGTGATATCAGTAAGGCGAGCCTGCCTAAGGCGATTTTTTTGATGGGGCCGACGGCCTCCGGTAAAACGGCGTTAGCCATTGAGCTGCGTAAAATTTTACCAGTAGAGTTGATAAGCGTTGATTCTGCCCTTATTTACAAAGGGATGGATATCGGGACGGCGAAGCGAACGCTGAAGAGTTACTCGCCGCGCCGCACCGATTGCTGGATATTCGCGATCCGTCGCAGGCTTACTCGGCTGCTGATTTTCGCCGCGATGCGCTGGCGGAAATGGCCGATATCACCGCGGCGGGGCGGATCCCACTGTTAGTGGGCGGTACGATGTTGTATTTCAAGGCATTGCTGGAAGGGTTGTCGCCGCTACCGTCGGCAGACCCGGAAGTGCGGGCCAGAATTGAGCAACAGGCGGCAGAGCAAGGTTGGGAGTCATTGCATCGTCAACTTCAGGAGGTAGATCCGGTTGCGGCAGCAAGGATTCATCCAAATGATCCACAAAGGCTTTCCCGGGCACTGGAAGTTTTTTTCATTTCGGGTAAAACTTTAACGGAACTGACGCAAACGTCAGGAGACGCTCTACCGTATCAGGTGCATCAGTTCGCCATCGCCCCGGCGAGCCGTGAACTGCTCCATCAACGCATTGAGCAGCGTTTTCATCAGATGTTGGCTTCAGGTTTTGAAGCAGAAGTCCGGGCGCTTTTTGCCCGAGGAGATTTGCATACGGACTTGCCTTCCATTCGTTGCGTGGGTTATCGCCAGATGTGGTCTTACCTTGAAGGCGAAATCTCATACGATGAAATGGTTTATCGAGGTGTTTGCGCCACGAGACAGTTGGCGAAGCGGCAGATAACCTGGCTGCGTGGTTGGGAAGGGGTTCACTGGCTTGACAGTGAAAAACCAGAACAGGCGCGTGACGAAGTATTACAGGTTGTTGGTGCTATCGCAGGCTGAATGTGTACAATTGAGACGTATCGTGCGCAATTTTTTCAGAATCGAAAGGTTCAAAGTACAAATAAGCATATAAGGAAAAGAGAGAATGGCTAAGGGGCAATCTTTACAAGATCCGTTCCTGAACGCACTGCGTCGGGAACGTGTTCCAGTTTCTATTTATTTGGTGAATGGTATTAAGCTGCAAGGGCAAATCGAGTCTTTTGATCAGTTCGTGATCCTGTTGAAAAACACGGTCAGCCAGATGGTTTACAAGCACGCGATTTCTACTGTTGTCCCGTCTCGTCCGGTTTCTCATCACAGTAACAACGCCGGTGGCGGTACCAGCAGTAACTACCATCATGGTAGCAGCGCGCAGAATACTTCCGCGCAACAGGACAGCGAAGAAACCGAATAAGGTTTCGGGCTGTTTTTTTTACACGGGGAGCCAGCGATCCTGCGTTCCCCGCTGATCTATTTAGAGGGTTATACGCTTGTTTGACCGTTATGATGCTGGTGAGCAGGCGGTACTGGTACACATCTATTTTACGAAAGACAAAGATATGGAAGACCTCCAGGAGTTTGAATCTCTGGTTTCTTCCGCCGGTGTCGAAGCATTGCAGGTGATTACCGGTAGCCGTAAAGCGCCGCACCCAAAGTATTTTGTAGGTGAAGGTAAAGCAGTTGAAATTGCGGAAGCTGTCAAAGCGACGGGTGCTTCGGTCGTTCTTTTTGACCATGCCCTGAGCCCGGCGCAAGAGCGTAACCTGGAGCGTTTGTGCGAGTGTCGTGTCATCGACCGCACCGGCCTTATTTTAGATATTTTCGCCCAACGTGCGCGTACCCATGAGGGTAAGTTGCAGGTTGAGCTGGCGCAGCTGCGCCATCTGGCTACGCGCCTGGTGCGTGGCTGGACCCACCTTGAAAGACAGAAAGGCGGGATAGGTTTGCGTGGTCCGGGTGAAACCCAGCTCGAAACCGACCGTCGTTTGTTGCGTAATCGCATCGTGCAGATACAGTCGCGCCTGGAAAGAGTTGAAAAGCAGCGTGAGCAGGGGCGGCAATCGCGTATCAAAGCCGACGTTCCTACTGTTTCGCTGGTGGGATATACCAACGCCGGTAAATCTACCCTTTTCAATCGCATCACCGAAGCGCGGGTCTACGCGGCAGACCAGTTGTTTGCCACCCTCGACCCGACGTTGCGGCGTATTGACGTCGCGGATGTCGGTGAAACCGTACTTGCAGATACCGTAGGGTTTATTCGCCATCTGCCGCACGATCTGGTGGCGGCATTTAAAGCCACGTTACAAGAGACGCGGCAAGCCACATTACTGCTGCACGTCATTGATGCGGCGGATGTGCGTGTACAAGAAAACATCGAAGCGGTGAATACGGTTCTTGAAGAGATCGACGCTCACGAGATCCCAACCCTGCTGGTGATGAACAAGATCGATATGCTGGAAGATTTCGAACCGCGTATTGATCGGGACGAAGAGAACAAACCGATCCGTGTCTGGCTTTCCGCACAGACCGGAGCGGGGATACCACAGCTTTTTCAGGCTTTGACGGAGCGGCTTTCCGGCGAGGTGGCGCAGCATACATTGCGTCTGCCACCGCAGGAAGGGCGTCTGAGAAGTCGTTTTTATCAGCTTCAGGCAATAGAAAAAGAGTGGATGGAGGAGGACGGCAGCGTAAGTCTGCAAGTTCGTATGCCGATCGTTGACTGGCGTCGCCTCTGTAAACAAGAACCGGCGTTGATCGATTACCTGATCTAACGGCGTAGCGTCTGAAGCGTGGAGTCATATCCTCTGGCGTCGAAAGACAACAGGGATCACCGCATAACAAATATGGAGCACAAACATGGCGTGGAATCAGCCCGGTAATAACGGACAAGACCGCGACCCGTGGGGAAGCAGCAAACCTGGCGGCAACTCTGAGGGAAATGGAAACAAAGGCGGTCGCGATCAAGGGCCACCTGATTTAGATGATATCTTCCGCAAACTGAGCAAAAAGCTCGGTGGTCTGGGCGGCGGTAAAGGCACCGGATCTGGCGGTGGCAGTTCATCGCAAGGCCCGCGCCCGCAGCTTGGCGGTCGTGTCGTTACCATCGCAGCGGCAGCGATTGTCATTATCTGGGCGGCCAGTGGTTTCTATACCATTAAAGAAGCCGAACGCGGCGTGGTAACACGCTTTGGTAAATTCAGCCATCTGGTTGAGCCGGGTCTGAACTGGAAACCGACGTTTATCGACGAAGTCAAACCGGTAAACGTGGAAGCCGTGCGTGAACTGGCCGCTTCCGGTGTGATGCTGACGTCGGACGAGAACGTAGTGCGCGTTGAGATGAACGTGCAGTACCGCGTTACCTATCCGGAAAAATATCTGTATAGCGTGACCAGCCCGGATGACAGCCTGCGTCAGGCTACCGACAGCGCCCTGCGCGGGGTTATCGGTAAATACACCATGGACCGCATTCTGACGGAAGGTCGTACCGTGATTCGTAGCGATACCCAGCGCGAACTGGAAGAGACGATTCGTCCGTATGACATGGGCATCACTCTGCTGGACGTCAACTTCCAGGCTGCTCGTCCGCCGGAAGAAGTAAAAGCGGCGTTTGACGATGCGATTGCCGCGCGTGAAAACGAACAGCAATACATTCGTGAAGCAGAAGCGTATACCAACGAAGTTCAGCCGCGTGCGAACGGTCAGGCGCAACGTATCCTCGAAGAGGCGCGTGCGTACAA
This sequence comes from Shigella sp. FC1567, assembly GCF_001743015.1. Lineage (NCBI taxonomy): Bacteria > Pseudomonadati > Pseudomonadota > Gammaproteobacteria > Enterobacterales > Enterobacteriaceae > Shigella > Shigella sp. FC1567. Next base: position 7,719 of record NZ_MIIV01000455.1, on the reverse strand, counting down.
GGCCCAGACCATCCTGGAAGCTCAGGGTGAAGTGGCGCGCTTTGCTAAACTTCTGCCGGAATATAAAGCCGCGCCGGAAATTACTCGCGAGCGTCTGTATATCGAGACGATGGAAAAAGTGTTGGGTAACACCCGCAAAGTGCTGGTTAACGATAAAGGTGGCAACCTGATGGTTCTGCCGTTAGACCAGATGCTGAAAGGTGGTAACGCCCCTGCGGCGAAGAGCGATAACGGTGCCAGCAATCTGCTGCGTTTGCCGCCAGCCTCTTCCTCCACAACCAGTGGAGCAAGCAACACGTCGTCCACCAGTCAGGGCGATATTATGGACCAACGCCGCGCCAACGCGCAGCGTAACGACTACCAGCGTCAGGGGGAATAACGATGCGTAAGTCAGTTATCGCGATTATCATCATCGTGCTGGTAGTGCTTTACATGTCTGTCTTTGTCGTCAAAGAAGGTGAGCGCGGTATTACGCTGCGTTTTGGTAAGGTACTGCGTGACGATGACAACAAACCTCTGGTTTATGAGCCGGGTCTGCATTTCAAGATACCGTTCATTGAAACGGTGAAAATGCTCGACGCACGTATTCAGACCATGGACAACCAGGCCGACCGCTTTGTGACCAAAGAGAAGAAAGACCTGATCGTCGACTCTTACATCAAATGGCGCATCAGCGATTTCAGCCGTTACTACCTGGCAACGGGTGGTGGCGACATTTCGCAAGCGGAAGTGCTGTTGAAACGTAAGTTCTCTGACCGTCTGCGTTCTGAAATTGGTCGCCTGGACGTGAAAGATATCGTCACTGATTCCCGTGGTCGTCTGACCCTCGAAGTACGTGACGCGCTGAACTCCGGTTCTGCGGGTACAGAAGATGAAGTTACTACCCCGGCAGCAGATAACGCCATTGCCGAAGCGGCAGAGCGCGTAACGGCTGAGACGAAGGGCAAAGTTCCGGTCATCAACCCGAACAGTATGGCGGCGCTGGGTATTGAAGTTGTCGATGTGCGTATCAAGCAGATCAACCTGCCGACCGAAGTGTCTGAAGCGATCTACAACCGTATGCGCGCCGAGCGTGAAGCGGTAGCGCGTCGTCACCGTTCACAAGGTCAGGAAGAAGCGGAAAAACTGCGCGCGACTGCCGACTATGAAGTGACCAGAACGCTGGCAGAAGCTGAGCGTCAGGGCCGCATCATGCGTGGTGAAGGCGATGCCGAAGCAGCCAAACTGTTTGCTGATGCATTCAGTAAAGATCCGGACTTCTACGCATTCATCCGTAGCCTGCGTGCTTATGAGAACAGCTTCTCTGGCAATCAGGACGTGATGGTCATGAGCCCGGATAGCGATTTCTTCCGCTACATGAAGACGCCGACTTCCGCAACGCGTTAATATAACGACTGCGGTACAGGTCAATAAAGCCACCGCATCCTCAGGGATGTCGGTGGTTTTCTTTTTCTATAAGGATAATGAATGAATTCGACAATCTGGCTGGCGCTTGCCCTGGTTTTGGTACTGGAAGGTTTAGGGCCGATGCTTTACCCGAAGGCATGGAAGAAGATGATCTCTGCGATGACCAATTTGCCCGATAATATTTTACGTCGTTTTGGCGGTGGACTTGTGGTTGCGGGCGTTGTGGTCTACTACATGTTGAGGAAAACGATTGGCTGAACAAAAAACAGACTGATCGAGGTCATTTTTGAGTGCAAAAAGTGCTGTAACTCTGAAAAAGCGATGGTAGAATCCATTTTTAAGCAAACGGTGATTTTGAAAAATGGGTAACAACGTCGTCGTACTGGGCACCCAATGGGGTGACGAAGGTAAAGGTAAGATCGTCGATCTTCTGACTGAACGGGCTAAATATGTTGTACGCTACCAGGGCGGTCACAACGCAGGCCATACTCTCGTAATCAACGGTGAAAAAACCGTTCTCCATCTTATTCCATCAGGTATTCTCCGCGAGAATGTAACCAGCATCATCGGTAACGGTGTTGTGCTGTCTCCGGCCGCGCTGATGAAAGAGATGAAAGAACTGGAAGACCGTGGCATCCCCGTTCGTGAGCGTCTGCTGCTGTCTGAAGCATGTCCGCTGATCCTTGATTATCACGTTGCGCTGGATAACGCGCGTGAGAAAGCGCGTGGCGCGAAAGCGATCGGCACCACCGGTCGTGGTATCGGGCCTGCTTATGAAGATAAAGTGGCACGTCGCGGTCTGCGTGTTGGCGACCTTTTCGACAAAGAAACCTTCGCTGAAAAACTGAAAGAAGTGATGGAATATCACAACTTCCAGTTGGTTAACTACTACAAAGCTGAAGCGGTTGATTACCAGAAAGTTCTGGATGATACGATGGCTGTTGCCGACATCCTGACTTCTATGGTGGTTGACGTTTCTGACCTGCTCGACCAGGCGCGTCAGCGTGGCGATTTCGTCATGTTTGAAGGTGCGCAGGGTACGCTGCTGGATATCGACCACGGTACTTATCCGTACGTAACTTCTTCCAACACCACTGCTGGTGGCGTGGCGACCGGTTCCGGCCTGGGCCCGCGTTATGTTGATTACGTTCTGGGTATCCTCAAAGCTTACTCCACTCGTGTGGGTGCAGGTCCTTTCCCGACCGAACTGTTTGATGAAACTGGCGAGTTCCTCTGCAAGCAGGGTAACGAATTCGGCGCAACGACGGGTCGTCGTCGTCGTACCGGCTGGCTGGACACCGTTGCCGTTCGTCGTGCGGTACAGCTGAACTCCCTGTCTGGCTTCTGCCTGACTAAACTGGACGTTCTGGATGGCCTGAAAGAGGTTAAACTCTGCGTGGCTTACCGTATGCCGGATGGTCGCGAAGTGACTACCACTCCGCTGGCAGCTGACGACTGGAAAGGTGTAGAGCCGATTTACGAAACCATGCCGGGCTGGTCTGAATCCACTTTCGGCGTGAAAGATCGTAGCGGGCTGCCGCAGGCGGCGCTGAACTACATCAAGCGTATTGAAGAGCTGACCGGTGTGCCGATCGATATCATCTCTACCGGTCCGGATCGTACTGAAACTATGATTCTGCGCGACCCGTTCGACGCGTAATTCTGGTACGCCTGGCAGATATTTTGCCTGCCGGGCTAACAGTGTGATACATTGCTGTGTCGGTTAAGCCATTACGCTATCCGACACAGTGTTAAATCCTCGCTTTTTTCCTTCCCCGAACTGAAATAAATTAGCGACACAGCTTGTGGCTGGTTTATCATCAATATAAATGTATTTTTTCCCGATTTCCCTTTTGAGGTTGATGTGCAGTTAACGAGTTTCACTGATTACGGATTACGTGCGCTGATCTACATGGCGTCATTGCCAGAAGGGCGGATGACCAGTATTTCTGAAGTGACTGACGTCTACGGCGTCTCCCGTAATCATATGGTCAAAATAATCAATCAACTTAGTCGTGCCGGCTACGTGACTGCTGTTCGTGGAAAAAATGGCGGCATTCGCCTGGGTAAACCGGCGAGTGCGATACGTATTGGTGATGTGGTGCGCGAGCTGGAGCCCTTATCGCTGGTGAATTGCAGCAGTGAGTTTTGCCACATTACACCTGCCTGTCGGTTGAAACAGGCGCTTTCTAAGGCCGTGCAAAGTTTTCTTACGGAACTGGATAACTACACGCTTGCCGATTTGGTTGAAGAGAATCAACCGCTTTATAAATTATTGCTGGTGGAGTGACGAAAATCTTCATCAGAGATGACAACGGAGGAACCGAGATGTCACAAGATCCTTTCCAGGAACGCGAAGCTGAAAAATACGCGAATCCCATCCCTAGTCGGGAATTTATCCTCGAACATTTAACCAAACGTGAAAAACCGGCCAGCCGTGATGAGCTGGCGGTAGAACTGCACATTGAAGGCGAAGAGCAGCTTGAAGGCCTGCGTCGCCGCCTGCGCGCGATGGAGCGCGATGGTCAACTGGTCTTCACTCGTCGTCAGTGCTATGCGCTGCCGGAACGCCTCGACCTGGTGAAAGGTACCGTTATTGGCCACCGTGATGGCTACGGCTTTCTGCGGGTTGAAGGGCGTAAAGATGATTTGTATCTCTCCAGCGAGCAGATGAAAACCTGCATTCATGGCGATCAGGTGCTGGCTCAGCCGCTGGGTGCTGACCGTAAAGGTCGTCGTGAAGCGCGTATTGTCCGCGTACTGGTGCCAAAAACCAGCCAGATTGTTGGTCGCTACTTTACCGAAGCGGGCGTCGGCTTTGTGGTTCCTGACGATAGCCGTCTGAGCTTCGATATCTTAATCCCGCCCGATCAGATCATGGGCGCGCGGATGGGCTTTGTGGTGGTTGTTGAACTGACCCAACGCCCGACTCGCCGTACCAAAGCGGTGGGTAAAATCGTCGAAGTGCTGGGCGACAATATGGGCACCGGCATGGCGGTTGATATCGCTTTGCGTACCCATGAAATTCCGTACATCTGGCCGCAGGCTGTTGAGCAACAGGTTGCCGGGCTGAAAGAAGAAGTGCCGGAAGAAGCAAAAGCGGGCCGTGTCGATTTGCGCGATTTACCGCTGGTCACCATTGATGGCGAAGACGCCCGTGACTTTGACGATGCGGTTTACTGCGAGAAAAAACGCGGCGGCGGCTGGCGTTTATGGGTCGCGATTGCCGACGTCAGCTACTATGTGCGTCCGCCAACGCCGCTGGATAGAGAAGCGCGTAATCGTGGTACGTCGGTGTACTTCCCTTCGCAGGTTATCCCTATGCTGCCGGAAGTGCTCTCTAACGGTCTGTGCTCGCTCAATCCGCAGGTAGACCGCCTGTGTATGGTGTGCGAGATGACGGTTTCGTCGAAAGGCCGCCTGACGGGCTACAAATTCTACGAAGCGGTGATGAGCTCTCACGCGCGTCTGACCTACACCAAAGTCTGGCATATTCTGCAGGGCGATCAGGATCTGCGCGAGCAGTACGCTCCGCTGGTTAAGCATCTCGAAGAGTTGCATAACCTCTATAAAGTGCTGGATAAAGCCCGTGAAGAACGTGGCGGGATCTCATTTGAGAGCGAAGAAGCGAAGTTTATTTTCAACGCTGAATGCCGTATTGAGCGTATCGAACAGACTCAGCGTAACGACGCACACAAGTTAATTGAAGAGTGCATGATTCTGGCGAATATCTCGGCGGCGCGTTTCGTTGAGAAAGCCAAAGAACCAGCATTGTTCCGTATTCACGACAAGCCGAGCACCGAAGCGATTACCTCTTTCCGTTCAGTACTGGCGGAGCTGGGGCTGGAACTGCCGGGCGGTAACAAGCCGGAACCGCGTGACTACGCGGAGCTGCTGGAGTCGGTTGCCGATCGTCCTGATGCAGAAATGCTGCAAACCATGCTGCTGCGCTCGATGAAACAGGCGATTTACGATCCAGAAAACCGTGGTCACTTTGGCCTGGCATTGCAGTCCTATGCGCACTTTACTTCGCCGATTCGTCGTTATCCAGACCTGACGCTGCACCGCGCCATTAAATATCTGCTGGCGAAAGAGCAGGGGCATCAGGGCAACACCACTGAAACCGGCGGCTACCATTATTCGATGGAAGAAATGCTGCAACTGGGTCAGCACTGTTCGATGGCGGAACGTCGTGCCGACGAAGCAACGCGCGATGTGGCTGACTGGCTGAAGTGTGACTTCATGCTCGACCAGGTAGGTAACGTCTTTAAAGGCGTAATTTCCAGCGTCACTGGCTTTGGATTCTTTGTCCGTCTGGACGACTTATTCATTGATGGTCTGGTCCATGTCTCTTCGCTGGACAATGACTACTATCGCTTTGACCAGGTAGGGCAACGGCTGATGGGTGAATCCAGCGGCCAGACTTATCGTCTGGGCGATCGCGTGGAAGTTCGCGTCGAAGCGGTTAATATGGACGAGCGCAAAATCGACTTTAGCCTGATCTCCAGCGAACGCGCACCGCGCAACGTCGGTAAAACGGCGCGCGAGAAAGCGAAAAAAGGCGATGCAGGTAAAAAAGGCGGCAAGCGTCGTCTGGTCGGTAAAAAGGTAAACTTTGAGCCAGACAGCGCCTTCCGCGGTGAGAAAAAAACGAAGCCGAAAGCAGCGAAGAAAGACGCGAGAAAAGCGAAAAAGCCATCGGCGAAAACGCAGAAAATAGCTGCAGCGACCAAAGCGAAGCGTGCGGCGAAGAAAAAAGTGGCAGAGTGATCATTACCCTCTTCAAACAGAAGAGGGTTAGATTGCTGACAAAATGCGCTTTGTTCATGCCGGATGCGGCGTGAACGCCTTATCCGGCCTACATAATCACGCAAATTCAATATATTGCAGAGATCATGTAGGCCGGATAAACGTAGTGCATCAGGCAAAACGTAAACAACGAGTACATTAATGAGCGAAATGATTTACGGCATCCACGCAGTGCAGGCCCTGCTGGAGCGCGCCCCTGAACGTTTTCAGGAAGTCTTTATTTTAAAAGGCCGTGAAGATAAACGTCTGTTACCGCTGATTCACGCCCTCGAAGCCCAGGGCGTGGTTATCCAGCTGGCAAACCGCCAATATCTCGACGAGAAAAGCGACGGTGCCGTGCATCAGGGCATTATCGCCCGCGTGAAGCCAGGACGTCAGTACCAGGAAAATGATTTGCCGGATCTGATCGCTTCGCTCGATCAGCCGTTCCTGCTGATCCTTGACGGTGTAACCGATCCGCATAACCTCGGCGCGTGCCTGCGTAGCGCAGATGCCGCTGGTGTTCATGCGGTGATTGTGCCGAAAGATCGCTCCGCCCAGCTCAACGCCACGGCGAAAAAAGTGGCCTGTGGCGCGGCAGAAAGCGTTCCGCTGATTCGGGTGACTAACCTGGTGCGTACCATGCGTATGTTGCAGGAAGAGAATATCTGGATCGTCGGTACGGCAGGTGAGGCGGATCATACACTCTATCAGAGCAAAATGACCGGACGCCTGGCGCTGGTGATGGGCGCGGAAGGTGAAGGTATGCGTCGCCTGACCCGTGAACATTGCGATGAGTTGATCAGCATCCCAATGGCAGGAAGTGTTTCTTCTCTGAACGTTTCGGTTGCAACCGGAATTTGCTTATTTGAAGCGGTGCGTCAGCGCAGCTAGTTCCTCTGAATTATGAAAAGCCATCCAGATTTGGATGGTTTTTTTTTGTCTATAGCTGGTAAGATAATTACGTACTGCAAATATTCATTTTATTAATATTTAAACTAAATCTATATGGAATAATATATGACATGGAATCTGTTGGCGCTGGCGACGGCGCTGCAAACTGTACCTGAACAAAATATTGATGTAACAAATAGCGAGAACGCATTAATTATTAAAATGAATGATTATGGCGATTTGCAAATCAATATTCTTTTTACTTCCCGCCAAATGATTATCGAAACCTTTATTTGTCCGGTAAGTAGTATCAGCAATCCAGATGAATTTAATACCTTCTTATTAAGAAATCAGGGTAATGACTCCAACTTACTGATAGTGTTTTATGTTCAGATAATGCCCGATGACCTTGTCATGCAGCTCCACCGATTTTGAGAACGACAGTGACTTCCGTCCCAGCCTTGCCAGATGTTGTCTCAGATTCAGATTATGTCGCTCAATGCGCTGAGTGTAACGCTTGCTGATAACGTTCAGCTTTCCCTTCAGGCGTGATTCATACAGCGGCCAGCCATCCGTCATCCATACCACGACCTCAAAGGCCGACAGCAGGCTCAGAAGACGCTCCAGTGT
>NZ_MIIV01000454.1:0-267 GCF_001743015.1 Shigella sp. FC1567 | reverse complement strand
TAGTGCGCTGGGTTATCGCTCGCCACGGGAATATCTGCGGCAGCGGGCTTGTAATGGGTTAAGTGATAACAGATGTCTGGAAATATAGGGGCAAATCCAGTAACCTCGCGCATACAACCGGGCAGTGATGTGATTGTCTGCGCTGAAATGGACGAACAGTGGGGCTACGTCGGTGCTAAATCACGTCAGCGCTGGCTGTTTTACGCGTATGACAGGATACGGAGGACGGTTGTGGCGCACGTCTTCGGTGAACGCACTCTGGCCACA
>NZ_MIIV01000453.1:0-268 GCF_001743015.1 Shigella sp. FC1567 | reverse complement strand
GCATTATAACGAATGGCATCCGCATAGTGCGCTGGGTTATCGCTCGCCACGGGAATATCTGCGGCAGCGGGCTTGTAATGGGTTAAGTGATAACAGATGCCTGGAAATATAGGGGCAAATCCACTTGTTGATGGAAAAACGAATCCGAATAAAGCAACAAAAGCATTACAAAAAATATATTACGCGTAACAAACTCATCTTCTTCTGGCATAAGTGAAAAACATTTAGATCACTGTGCTAATACTGTGAAAAACTTTTTAAGGAAGTC
>NZ_MIIV01000452.1:0-269 GCF_001743015.1 Shigella sp. FC1567 | reverse complement strand
AACCAGACGGGTTAACGGCAGCAAAGAACCTTGCAGAGGCGTTCGAGCATTATAACGAATGGCATCCGCATAGTGCGCTGGGTTATCGCTCGCCACGGGGAATATCTGCGGCAGCGGGCTTGTAATGGGTTAAGTGATAACAGATGTCTGGAAATATAGGGGCAAATCCATGATTGTCTGCGCTGAAATGGACGAACAGTGGGGCTACGTCGGTGCTAAATCACGTCAGCGCTGGCTGTTTTACGCGTATGACAGGATACGGAGGACGG
>NZ_MIIV01000451.1:0-270 GCF_001743015.1 Shigella sp. FC1567 | reverse complement strand
CAGATTCAGATTATGTCGCTCAATGCGCTGAGTGTAACGCTTGCTGATAACGTGCAGCTTTCCCTTCAGGCGTGATTCATACAGCGGCCAGCCATCCGTTATCCATACCACGACCTCAAAGGCCGACAGCAGGCTCAGAAGACGCTCCAGTGAACCGCCCCGGGAATCCTAGAGACTAAACTCCCTGAGAAAGAGGTAAACAGGATGACTAAAAATACTCGTTTTTCCCCCGAAGTCCGTCAGAGGGCGATTCGTATGGTTCTGGAAAGT
>NZ_MIIV01000450.1:0-286 GCF_001743015.1 Shigella sp. FC1567 | reverse complement strand
GAGCAGGTACCGGCATCCACGTTACAGACGGTCCCGGCAAAAGTGCCTGACCTGACCCCTATTAGCGGTTACCAGCGCCCCACCAGACCCGGTGACATCACCCCCCGGATCATGGACGACTGGGGGCAGTAATCATGCCGGGTCTGGCTGGCTAACACCCCATTATAAGGGGTACGAATAAAGTAACGGGGTTGTCGAAGCTCACCAGATTTTCACCAGGATGCACGTCATACTCTTTTTTCTCCGGAGGCAGTGCCAGCATGGACTGCTGCTCTTCGAGCCAGCG
>NZ_MIIV01000449.1:0-288 GCF_001743015.1 Shigella sp. FC1567 | reverse complement strand
AACTCCGTAGAGTAACGTTGGGTTTTTCTGCTCATTATTGGCTCCTTCTGATGCCATTCTATTTCAGGAAGGAGTGTCCGTTAAACTCAGGCTACCTCAAACTGTTACGACAACGCTCCGATGGAAAGCTTCTGGGGAACGCTGAAAAATGAAAGCCTGAGCCACTATCGTTTTAAGAGCCGGGATGAGGCCATCTCAGTAATACGGGAATACATTGAGATTTTCTACAATCGTCAGCGTCGTCACTCTCGTCTGGGGAATATCTCCCCGGCAGCCTTCAGGATAAAA
>NZ_MIIV01000448.1:0-296 GCF_001743015.1 Shigella sp. FC1567 | reverse complement strand
TTTTTTAATATATCTCGCTCAAGGCGAGCTTCATTTAACGCCTTACGCAGTTGCAGAATTTCAGATTCCAGTTCAGCCACCGTGCGGGAACCAGGAGTACCGAGCCCTTTTCTGGCGGCGGTAACCCATTGTCCTAAAGTGCCTTCAGGAAGGGATAATCGGGAAGCGCCTTCACTGATCGAAAGTTGATTTTCAAGAACCGTTCTGACAGCTTCGGCTTTGAACTCTTTAGAGTAACGTTGGTTTTTTCTGCTCATTATTAGCTCCTTCTGATGCCATTCTATTTCAGGAAGGAG
>NZ_MIIV01000447.1:0-297 GCF_001743015.1 Shigella sp. FC1567 | reverse complement strand
GTGAACTGCGCCGCAGTAACGATATCCTTCGCCAGGCTTCCGCTTATTTTGCGAAGGCGGAGTTCGACCGCCTCTGGAAAAGTGATGCCACTGCTGGATAAGCTGCGTAAGCTGTACGGGGTCGGACCGGTATGCAGTGAACTACATATTGCCCCGTCAACGTATTACCACTGTCAGCAACAGCGACATCATCCTGATAAACGCAGTGCCCGTGCGCAGCGCGATGACTGGCTGAAGAAAGAGATACTGCGCGTATACGATGGGAATCATCAGGTATACGGTGTGCGTAAAGTCTGG
>NZ_MIIV01000446.1:0-299 GCF_001743015.1 Shigella sp. FC1567 | reverse complement strand
CGTTGTAGCTTTTTCCTCAGCTTACGTATTTCGATTTGTTCTGGTGTTATCGGAGAGGCTTTTGGTGTTTTGCCCTGACGCTCATCACGCAGTTGTTTGACCCATCTTGTCATTGTGGAAAGGCCAACATCCATAGCTTTGGCGGCATCTGCCACCGTGTATTTCTGGTCAACAACCAGTTGAGCGGATTCGCGTTTAAACTCTGTGCTAAAATTTCTTTTTTTCATTGGAGCACCTGTGTTGTTCTGAGGTGAGCATATCACCTCTGTTCAGGTGGCCAAATTCAGTGTGCCACTTCA
>NZ_MIIV01000445.1:0-301 GCF_001743015.1 Shigella sp. FC1567 | reverse complement strand
TAGCGGAGCAGGAAGGACATCTGATGGAAATGGAAGCCACGCAAGCACCTTAAAATCACCATCATACACTAAATCAGTAAGTTGGCAGCATTACCTACTTTGATGTCTGAAGTTAAAATTAGAATTAATAATAATAGAAAGTAAGTGACGTTCGTCTGAAGAAAGAGGATGAGCTTTTTGTATTATCTCAGAGATATAGTGTCTGGACACCTTATCGAGATGCTCAAGTGACCGAAATGATGACCGTGCTCCAGATGGCGCTTCAATAGAAAGATTTAGTGATTTGAAACTGGTCCCTTGA
>NZ_MIIV01000444.1:0-66141 GCF_001743015.1 Shigella sp. FC1567 | reverse complement strand
TTTCTGGTGCGTACCGGGCTGAGAGGCGGTGTAAGTGAACTGTAGTTGCCATGTTTTACGGCAATGAGAGCAGAGATAGCGCTGATGTCCGGCAGTGCTTTTGCCGTTACGCACCACGCCTTCAGTAGCGGAGCAGGAAGGACATCTGATGGAAATGGAAGCCACGCAAGCACCTTAAAATCACCATCATACACTAAATCAGTAAGTTGGCAGCATTACCTGCTTTAATGAATCACTCTGGTCCGGTGATTTAATCGGGTCAGAAGAACCGGATGAACAAGCTTTCAGCCAGGGTTGTGCGGCCTAGTTTGCCGACAGTAACAAGAAGGCGTTGCTGGCTGAAATTGGCGTCGGCACCCTGGATCAGGCGATGATGGCAGTGATGCCGTTTAAACATAATAATCTGCGGCTTCTGGGGCTGAGTAACAAAATCCTGCTGGCTGATGAGATCCACGCCTGTGACGCTTATATGTCGTGCATTCTTGAAGGGCTGATCGAGCGGCAGGCGCGTGGCGGAAACAGCGTTATTTTGCTTTCTGCTACGTTATCTCAACAGCAGCGCGACAAACTCGTCGCCGCCTTTGCGCGTGGTGCAGAGGGCCAGCAAGAAGCCCCACTCCTGGGAAAAGATGATTACCCCTGGCTGACGCATGTCACGAAAACCGATGTACATTCGCACCGGGTAGCGACGCGCAAAGAAGTTGAACGTAGCGTGAGCGTGGGTTGGCTCCATAGTGAACAAGAGTGTATTGCGCGTATCGAATCGGCGGTAAGTCAGGGGAAATGCATCGCCTGGATTCGGAATTCTGTTGATGACGCTATTCAGGTGTATCGTCAGCTGCTTGCCCGCGGCGTCATTCCTGCTTCCAGCCTTTCACTTTTTCATAGCCGCTTTGCTTTTAGCGATCGCCAGCGAATTGAAACGGAAACGCTGGCACGCTTTGGTAAATATTGTAGTTTACAGAGAGCGTCTCAAGTCATTGTTTGTACACAAGTAATTGAACAAAGCGTGGATATTGACCTGGACGAAATGATCTCCGACCTGGCCCCCATTGATTTGCTAATCCAGCGAGCGGGGCGATTACAGCGGCATATCCGCGATATTAATGGTCAGTTAAAGCGTGACGGAAAAGACGAGCGTTCCCCCCCTGAATTGCTGATTCTGGCCCCCGTCTGGGATGACGCTCCTGGTGACGAATGGTTCGGCAGTGCCATGCGTAACAGTGCATATGTCTATCCCGATCATGGGCGAATCTGGCTGACGCAGCGTGTGCTGCGTGAGCAAGGCGCTATTCAGATGCCGCACGCAGCCCGGCTTCTTATTGAATCAGTTTACGGTGAGGACGTGGTAATGCCGGAAGGATTTGCCCGCAGCGAGCAGGAGCAAGTGGGCAAATATTACTGTGATCGCGCAAGGGCTAAAAAGTATGTGCTGAACTTCAGGCTCGGCTATGCCGCCAATATCAACGATTACCTTCCGGAAAAACTGTCGACACGTCTGGCTGAAGAGTCTGTTTCCCTGTGGCTGGCTACCTGTATTGACGGTGTGGTGAAGCCTTATGCCACCGGTGCTCACGCATGGGAAATGAGCGTTGTCAGAGTGCGCCGAAGCTGGTGGAAAAAACATCGGGATGAGTTTTCTTTACTGGAAGGGGATGCGTTCAGGCAGTGGTGCGTTGAACAGCGGCAAGATCCGGAAATGGCAAACGTGATTTTAGTCACCGATGACGAAAGTTGCGGGTATTCGGCCAGGGAGGGATTGATTGGCAAGGTTGGTTGAGATGTCTGCGACAAGACTCTCTGAATAGTTGATATACAGAAAAGGATGGAAGGATGGACAACCGACCTGGGATGGTCTTTTTTACGAGAGGATGCGTATGAACTCGTTTTCACTTCTGACAACCCCGTGGTTGCCCGTTCGTTTTAAAGACGGAACGACAGGCAAACTGGCACCAGTCGATCTGGCTGATGAAAATGTTGTCGATATCGCTGCGCCGCGGGCAGATCTCCAGGGGGCGGCCTGGCAGTTTTTGCTGGGGCTACTACAAACCAGCTTCGCGCCAAAAGATCAACGTAGTTGGGATGATATCTGGGAAGACGGACTGGAAGCTGAAAAGCTAAGGGAAGCATTGCTGTCTTTAGAACATGCTTTTCAGTTTGGGCCAGATTCCCCTTCATTTATGCAGGATTTTGATGAATTAAAAGTTAAGGCAACTTTTATTGCTTCGCTTCTTCCTGACGCACCAGGAAAACAAACAAAAGAACGAAATACAGACCATTTTATTAAGCGAGACACAACTCAGCATCTGTGCCTGCATTGTGTGCCTTTAGCGCTTTTTTCAATCCAGTTGAATGCACCTATAGGTGGACGCGGTTACTATCCTGGGCTACGTGGCGGAGGGCCTCTGACGACACTTATAGAATTGCTGGAGTATCAGGGCAATCAACAAACCCCTTTGTGGCGAAAGCTGTGGCTAAACGTAATGCCGCAAGATGAAGCCGATTTACCTTTACCAAAAACCTTTGATGACCTGGTCTTTCCTTGGCTTGCACCGACGCGTACCAGCGAACTGGACGGTGCTGTGGTAACGGATGAACAAGTCAATAAACTTCAGGCCTACTGGGGAATGCCACGACGTATACGTATTGATTTTAAGACAACCTCAATAGGTAACTGCGACATTTGCGGTAGGCAGAGCGATGCTCTTTTGGGCTTGATGTCACTCAAAAACTATGGTGTTCAATACGTCATGTGGCGCCATCCTCTAACACCTTACCGTCTGCCGCTTAAAGAGGGTGGAGATTTTTACTCAGTTAAACCACAACCTGGTGGTTTAATCTGGCGCGACTGGTTAGGCCTCATAGAGGTAGGTAACTCAAAAAACAATACTGAACTCCCCGCACAGGTCGTGAAACTTTTGAATGCCAGCAATCTAAAGCAGACAAGGGTGGGCTTATGGGGATTTGGTTTTGATTTTGAAGATATGAAGGTTCGTTGTTGGTATGAACACCATTTCCCGCTGTTGTTAAACAAAAAAGAAGACCTAATACCTAAGTTGCGTCTGGCAGCGCAAGCGGCATCACACATTCTAAGCTTGTTACACCGAGCGTTGAAAGAAGCATGGTTCTCTGAGAAGAAAACCACAAAGCTTGATTTCGGTTTTGTGGATATTGACTTCTGGAACAAAACTCAGCATCGATTCCTGAGATTAGTGCGCAAAATTGAAGAAGGTCAGGATCCGGACGAATTACTCAGTAAATGGCAAAAGGAAATGTGGTTATTCGCGCGTCAGGATTTTGACGATCGTGTCTTTACCAATCCATATGAGCCCGTTGATTTGGAACGCGTCATGACCGCACGCAAGAAATATTTTACAACATCAGCGGAGAAGCAAAATGCTAACGCCGCCAGGGAGAAAAAGCAGGAGGCTGCTGAATGAGTATTGTAAAAGATGAGCATAAAGTTGCGCTGCGTAAATGGCATGAAGAGTTGCAGGATAAACGCGGCGAGCGTGCCAGTCTGCGGCGTAGTACGACGGTTAATGATGTTTGTCTGACGGATGGATTTCGCCTGTTTCTTAAGAACAGACAAATAAAGTGGCAGGATGAACCCGAGTGGCGTATCACCGCACTAGCGCTGATAGCAGCAGTTAGCGCCAATGTTAAAGCTATTGACGAACGGCAGCCTTTTGCCGCGCAACTGGCGGCGGTAATGAAAAAGGGGCGGTTTACTCGTTTGTTGGCAGTAAAAACGCCGGATGATTTATTGCGGCAGTTACGCCGTGCGGTCAAATTATTAAACGGTTCCGTCAATCTTGACTCTCTAGAAGAGGGGGTCTTCCGCTGGTGCCAGGAGAGCGATGACCTGCTCAATCATCACCGCCGCCAGCAGCGACCAACAGAATTTATCCGTATCCGCTGGGCGCTGGGCGCTGGGCGCTGGGCGCTGGGCGCTGGGCGCTGGAATATTACCAGGCTGGCGACGCCGATAACGAACAAAATTAATAAAGGACTATCTCATGACAACATTTATTCAGCTTCATTTGTTAACCGCTTACCCTGCTGCCAATCTTAACCGTGATGATTCCGGCTCTCCGAAAACTGTGATTCTGGGTGGAGCAACGCGTCTGCGCGTTTCCTCGCAAAGTCTGAAGCGTGCTTGGCGCACTTCTGAACTTTTTGAACAGGCGCTGGCGGGCCATATTGGTGTTCGTAGCGGGCGTATTGCGCGTGAGGCGGCAACTATCCTGATTGAGAAAGGAATCGAAGATAAAAAAGCCATCGAATGGGCAGTAGAGATAGCCGATTATCTTGGGAAAGCCAAAAAAGACAAAAAACAAAAAAACGACAAAAAACCAAAAGATCCGCTCACTAGCGCCGAAACTGAACAGCTCGTCCATATCAGCCCGGCAGAATTTGACGCCGTAAAAGCGCTGGCCCATCAACTGGCAGAAGAAAAGCGCGCGCCAAAAGAGAAAGATCTCGCTTTGTTACGTAAAGACCGTATGGCGGTAGATATCGCTATGTTTGGTCGTATGCTGGCGAAAAACCCGGGTTTAATGTAGAAGCCGCCTGCCAGGTCGCGCATGCGTTTGGTGTCAGTGAAACGATTGTCGAAAATGATTTTTTCACCGCCGTAGATGATTTACGCCAGGCTTCTGAAGATGCCGGTGCCGGTCATGTAGATGAAACCGGATTCGGTTCTGCGCTGTTCTACACCTATATCTTATCTGCATTGATAAAGATCTGCTGGTAGAAAACCTCGGCGGTGACGAAGCGTTAGCTAATCAGACCATACGCGCCTTTACGGAAGCCGCGCTTAAAGTCTCCCCAACCGGTAAACAAAACAGCTTTGCCAGCCGGGCTTATGCCTCCTGGGCGCTGGCAGAAAAAGGCACCGATCAACCGCGTTCTCTGGCGGCAGCTTTCTATGAACCCATTAATGGCACCCGTCAGTTAGAGGTGGCGGTGCAGCGTATTACAACTCTTCGCGAAAATATGAATACGGTCTACGAACAGAAGACCGATTACGCAAGTTTTGACGTGATGAACAAACAGGGAAGCATGAAGGACGTGCTGGACTTTATCTGCGCGTAAGGGGCGGCTTATGAGCCAATATCTGATTTTTCAGCTTCATGGGCCGATGGCATCCTGGGGCGTCGATGCCCCCGGCGAAGTGCGTCATACCCATGAACTGCCTTCGCTCTCAGCATTGCTGGGGCTGCTGGCTGCCGGGGTAGGGATCCGGCGTGATGATACCGAACGCTTAAACGCGTTTAATCGCCACTATTCACTGGTGGTTTGCGCCAGCCGTAACCCGCGCTGGGCACGGGATTATCACACGGTCCAGATGCCAAAAGAGGTGCGTAAAGCACGTTATTTCAGCCGTCGCGAAGAGTTGAGCGACCCTGAGCTTTTGAGCGCGATTATCTCCCGGCGCGACTACTACACCGATGCCTGGTGGATGGTGGCGGTGGCAACAACAGCCGATGCGCCTTACAGCCTCGAACAGTTGCAGGACGGTTTACGCCATCCAGTTTTTCCGCTTTATCTGGGGCGAAAAAGTCATCCGCTGGCATTACCTCTTGCGCCGTTACTGCTCGAAGGCAACGCGTGTGATGCCTTATGTAATGCATACCAACAGTATCAGGATCATTTCCATAAACTGAAAGTTTCACTCCCGAAACTTCAGGATGAATGCTGGTGGGAAGGGAAACACGACGGCCTGGTCGCGAGCAAAATATTACGCCGCCGGGATGTTCCTTTAAATCGTCAGCAGTGGCTGTTTGGGGAACGCACCGTCAATCAGGGGCCGTGGCTCAGCAAGGAGGAACCATGTACCTCTCAAGAATAACCTTACATACCGGCCAGCTTTCGCCTGCGCAGTTGCTGCATCTGGTGGATCGCGGTGAATATGTGATGCATCAGTGGCTGTGGGATCTCTTCCCTAGCGGCAAAGAAAGGCAATTTCTTTATCGTCGGGAAGAACTCCAGGGCGCGTTTCGCTTTTTTGTACTGTCGCAGGAACGCCCGGCGGAAAGTGATACGTTCACCATAGAATGCCGGTCATTTGCGCCCGAGCTGTGTACCGGACAACAACTTTGTTTCAACCTGCGGGCGAATCCAACAATCTGTAAAGCGGGCAAGCGCCACGATCTGCTGATGGAGGCGAAACGGCAGGTGAGGGGGCAGGCGGAAGGAAGTGATGTCTGGTTGCATCAACAACAGGCGGCGCTGGACTGGCTGGCAGCGCAGGGGGAGAGAAGTGGTTTTACACTGCTGGATATCTCGGTTGATGCCTACCGACAACAGCAACTGCGGCGGGAAAACTCCCGGCAACTGATCCAGTTCAGTAGCGTGGATTATACGGGGATGCTTACGGTCACCGATCCCGGGTTATTTCTGCAACGTCTCAGTCAGGGGTATGGCAAAAGCCGCGCGTTCGGCTGTGGTCTGATGCTGATCAAACCCGGAGCAGAGGCGTGACGTTTGTACCGCTGAGCCCGATCCCGTTAAAAGATCGCACCTCTATGATCTTCCTCCAGTACGGGCAAATCGACGTACTGGACGGCGCTTTCGTGCTGATCGATAAAACCGGGATCCGCACGCACATTCCGGTGGGATCGGTCGCCTGCATTATGCTCGAACCGGGAACGAGAGTTTCCCACGCGGCGGTGCATCTGGCCGCCACGGTGGGGACGCTACAGGTCTGGGTCGGTGAAGCGGGTGTTCGCGTCTACTCTTCCGGACAACCCGGTGGGGCGCGTGCTGATAAGTTACTCTACCAGGCAAAGCTGGCTTTAACGGAAGATCTACGTCTGAAGGTGGTGCGCAAAATGTATGAATTACGTTTTCGTGAGCCACCGCCAGCTCGCCGTTCAGTGGAGCAGCTACGTGGAATTGAGGGATCTCGCGTTCGCCAGACGTATGCATTACTGGCGAAACAATATGGTGTGAAATGGAATGGTCGCAAATACGATCCTAAAGACTGGGAAAAAGGCGATGTTGTGAATCGCTGCATCAGTGCTGCTACATCATGTCTGTACGGTATATCTGAAGCGGCAGTATTAGCCGCGGGATATGCGCCCGCTATTGGGTTTATCCATAGTGGCAAACCGCTTTCATTTGTTTATGACATAGCCGATATCATTAAATTTGATTCGGTTGTACCAAAGGCATTTGAAATAGCGGCGAGGCAACCCGCAGAACCTGATAAAGAAGTCAGATTAGCCTGTCGTGATATTTTCCGTAGCACTAAGTTAACGGGCAAATTAATACCGTTAATTGAGGAAGTCCTTGCCGCAGGTGAAATTGAACCGCCACAACCTGCGCCGGATATGTTACCGCCAGCCATCCCCGAACCTGAAACGTTGGGCGATAGCGGTCATCGAGGACGCGGCTGATGAGCATGGTCGTGGTTGTTACAGAAAATGTCCCGCCACGCTTACGTGGACGGCTCGCAATCTGGCTACTGGAAGTGCGTGCCGGTGTGTATGTTGGTGATACATCAAAACGTATTCGGGAGATGATCTGGCAGCAAATTACCCAACTGGCTGGTTGCGGAAATGTGGTGATGGCCTGGGCGACCAATACCGAGTCGGGTTTTGAATTTCAGACCTGGGGAGAAAACAGACGTATTCCGGTGGATTTGGATGGGTTACGTTTGGTTTCTTTTCTTCCTGTTGATAATCAATAAGTTATCCGTTCTTTAAAAATAAGGAAATGTTTTAATTTAGTTGGTAGATTGTTGATGCGGAATAAATTTGTTTAAAAACAGTTATGTATGCTTAGTGTGTTCCCCGCGCCAGCGGGGATAAACCGGGCGCACTGGATGCGATAATGGATATCACTTAGAATTCCCCGCCCCTGCGGTAGAACTCCCAGCTCCCATTTTCAAACCCATCAAGACGCCTTCGCCAGCTCCTTCACCAACGGTAGCATTATCCGCATAACGTCACGGCAGCGACGTTCTATTCTTCCAGGAAGTGCCTTATCAATATGCTGTTGATTATCCAGTCTTACGTCATGCCAGCTATTTCCCGCAGGGAATGCGGCTGTTTTTGCGCGTTGCTGATAACCATCCTTATTCCCAAGATTCCAGTTAGTCGCTTCCACCGAAAGTACAGCAATGCCCGCTTTGTCGAATATTTCTGCGTCATTACAACACCCAGTGCCTTTCGGATAATTTTTATTCAACCCCGGATTGGTCGTTGCGGCTATTCCGTGACTGCGCGCAATTGCCAGCGCCCTGTCGCGCGTTAATTTCCTTACTGCTTCAGGGGTTTTTACACCGCTGTTGAAATACAATTTATCGCCAACAATTAAGTTATCGAGATTAATCACCAGCAGCGTATTTTTCTTTTCGGTGTCACTCATCCGCTTGAGTAAATTCTCAGCGCCTAATTTCCCTTCCTCTTCGCCGCTGGTCGCCACAAATCGAATACCATACTCGGTAGGCGTATTTTTCAGGCGTTCTGCCAATTCCAGCATGACACCTAAACCTGCGGCGTTATCATCCATTCCTTGTAACGTCAGCCCGCCGAGATTGGCATCGGCGTCAGCATCGCTCAGCGGGGCGTAAGTATCCAGATGCGCCATAATGATGATCTGCTGCGGCGCTTTGCCTTCATGAGCGGCAATCACCGTACTTCCCGTCACGTTATGCCAGCTCTTACGATTATCGCGGGCGGTATAAATATACCGACTATTAAATGTCCGAATATCACTGCGATAACCCATTTGCTGAAACTGTTGGCGAATATAATCGGCAGATAACATTTCTGCAGGAGTTCCGGTCATGCGTCCCGGAAAGAAAGTAGCAATATGTCGTGCCTGAGTATTAGCAAAATCGCCAGGTTTAGGTGACGAGGCGTGTACGGGGAGAATAAAGCATACGCCGAGCGCCAGGGCAGCGGTACGGTGGCGCAATGCGGAAAACATAGTGAGTCCTTAAATACCATGCAAATTTTTTTACCGCCATAGTATGAAACTGCCGCTGCGCTAAAACAATTTCAAATCTTCCTAAACGCCCGAAATCCGGTGCCTTAAGCACTTTTTGATATTAGCTTTGCCAAATCGTTATTCCGTTAAGGAACTACTCATTCTAATTGGTAATTTCATTCGTTCTCTTACGCTCCCTATAGTCGAAACATCTGATGGCAAGAAAATAGCGGTATTGCAAAGGAACGGTTATGGCTCAAAAACGACTTACTCACCTGCGGCAACTGGAGGCGGAAAGCATCCACATTATTCGCGAGGTGGCGGCAGAATTCTCAAATCCGGTGATGCTCTACTCTATCGGTAAAGATTCCAGCGTCATGCTGCATCTGGCGCGCAAGGCGTTTTATCCAGGTACGCTGCCTTTCCCGTTGCTGCATGTCGATACCGGCTGGAAATTCCGCGAGATGTATGAGTTCCGCGATCGTACTGCTAAAGCCTACGGCTGCGAGCTGCTGGTGCATAAAAACCCGGAAGGCGTGGCGATGGGGATTAATCCATTCGTACACGGCAGCGCGAAACATACCGATATTATGAAAACTGAAGGCCTGAAACAGGCGCTGAACAAATACGGTTTTGATGCCGCCTTCGGTGGTGCGCGCCGTGATGAAGAGAAATCCCGCGCTAAAGAGCGAATCTACTCTTTCCGTGACCGCTTCCATCGCTGGGATCCGAAAAATCAGCGCCCGGAGCTGTGGCACAACTACAACGGGCAAATTAACAAAGGTGAAAGCATCCGCGTCTTCCCGCTCTCTAACTGGACCGAGCAGGATATCTGGCAATACATCTGGCTGGAAAATATCGACATTGTGCCACTGTATCTCGCTGCGGAACGTCCGGTTCTGGAACGCGACGGTATGTTGATGATGATTGATGACAACCGTATCGACCTGCAACCGGGCGAAGTGATTAAAAAACGGATGGTGCGTTTCCGTACGCTGGGCTGCTGGCCGCTGACCGGTGCGGTGGAGTCAAATGCACAAACACTGCCGGAGATCATCGAAGAGATGCTGGTTTCTACCACCAGTGAACGTCAGGGCCGCGTGATTGACCGCGACCAGGCGGGGTCTATGGAGCTGAAAAAACGTCAGGGGTATTTTTAAGATGAACACCGCACTTGCACAACAAATCGCCAATGAAGGCGGCGTCGAAGCCTGGATGATTGCGCAACAACATAAAAGCCTGCTGCGTTTTCTGACCTGTGGTAGCGTCGATGACGGCAAAAGTACCCTGATTGGTCGCCTGCTGCATGATACCCGCCAAATCTACGAAGATCAGCTCTCATCGCTGCATAACGACAGTAAGCGTCACGGCACCCAGGGCGAAAAGCTGGATCTGGCACTGCTGGTGGACGGCCTGCAAGCTGAGCGCGAACAGGGCATCACCATTGACGTGGCTTACCGTTATTTCTCTACCGAGAAGCGTAAATTTATTATCGCCGACACCCCAGGGCACGAGCAGTACACTCGCAATATGGCAACTGGCGCATCGACATGTGAACTGGCGATCTTACTGATCGATGCCCGTAAAGGCGTGCTCGATCAAACCCGTCGTCACAGTTTTATCTCCACACTGTTGGGGATCAAACATCTGGTCGTGGCGATCAACAAAATGGATCTGGTGGATTACAGTGAAGAGACGTTCACCCATATTCGTGAAGATTATTTGACCTTTGCCGGGCAGCTGCCGGGTAATCTGGATATCCGCTTTGTGCCGCTCTCTGCACTGGAAGGCGACAACGTGGCATCGCAAAGTGAAAGTATGTCGTGGTACAGCGGTCCGACACTGCTCGAAGTGCTGGAAACCGTGGAGATCCAGCGAGTGGTGGATGCCCAGCCAATGCGCTTCCCGGTGCAGTACGTTAATCGCCCGAATCTCGATTTTCGTGGCTACGCCGGAACGCTGGCATCCGGTCGCGTGGAAGTCGGGCAACGTGTCAAAGCGCTGCCCTCTGGTGTGGAATCAAACGTCGCGCGGATCGTGACTTTTGATGGTGATCGCGAAGAAGCCTTTGCCGGAGAAGCGATCACCCTGGTGCTGACGGATGAGATCGACATCAGCCGTGGCGATCTGCTGCTGGCGGCAGACGAAGCGTTACCGGCGGTGCCGAGCGCGTCGGTGGATGTGGTATGGATGGCGGAACAGCCGCTTTCCCCGGGCCAGAGTTACGACATCAAAATTGCCGGTAAGAAGACGCGCGCGCGTGTTGATGGCATTCGCTATCCGGTTGATATTAATAACCTTACCCAGCGTGAAGTTGAAAACCTGCCACTGAATGGGATCGGCCTCGTGGATCTCACTTTTGACGAGCCGCTGGTGTTAGATCGTTATCAACAAAATCCGGTGACGGGTGGGCTGATTTTTATCGATCGCCTGAGCAACGTGACTGTTGGTGCCGGTATGGTGCATGAGCCGAAAAACGAGGCCGCCGTTGCGTCATCTGAATTCAGTGCATTCGAACTGGAATTGAATGCCCTGGTTCGTCGCCACTTTCCGCACTGGGGCGCGCGCGATTTGCTGGGGGATAAATAATGGCGCTGCATGACGAAAACGTCGTCTGGCATAGCCATCCGGTCACTGTGCAACAACGCGAGCTACACCACGGTCATCGTGGTGTAGTGCTGTGGTTTACCGGCCTCTCTGGGTCCGGTAAATCAACGGTCGCCGGGGCGCTGGAGGAGGCGTTACATAAACTCGGCGTCAGTACGTATCTGCTGGATGGCGACAATGTTCGCCACGGATTATGCAGCGATCTCGGTTTTAGCGATGCCGATCGTAAAGAGAATATCCGTCGCGTCGGTGAAGTGGCGAATTTGATGGTTGAAGCCGGACTGGTGGTGCTGACCGCATTTATCTCGCCACACCGCGCCGAACGCCAGATGGTTCGCGAACGCGTAGGAGAAGGGCGCTTTATCGAAGTGTTTGTCGATACGCCGCTGGCGATTTGCGAAGCCCGCGATCCCAAAGGCTTATATAAGAAAGCGCGTGCCGGTGAACTGCGCAACTTTACGGGAATAGATTCCGTTTACGAAGCGCCTGAATCGGCAGAAATTCATCTCAATGGTGAACAATTAGTAACAAATTTGGTACAGCAATTATTAGATCTGTTGAGACAGAACGATATTATCAGATCCTGAGACACCACCGGGTTTCCATGCCCGGTTCGTCAAAGTAACAGGATCAAATATGCGTAATAGCCATAACATTACACTAACAAATAACGACAGCCTTACTGAGGATGAAGAAACCACATGGTCACTACCTGGTGCCGTGGTCGGTTTTATCTCCTGGTTATTTGCGCTGGCGATGCCGATGTTGATTTATGGCTCTAACACGCTGTTCTTCTTTATCTACACCTGGCCTTTCTTTCTGGCACTGATGCCTGTCGCGGTAGTGGTGGGGATTGCGCTGCATTCATTGATGGACGGAAAGCTACGCTACAGTATTGTTTTCACCCTGGTGACAGTAGGCATTATGTTTGGCGCACTGTTTATGTGGCTACTGGGCTAATTTGTACTTTCTTGTCTCCTCTGTTCATAATTCAAACCGTAACTAATAATGAGATTATGTTCTGCACGCCCTAGGTATACGTAACAATGGACAAATGTGGTACATTTGCCCGCGTTGTCGCGGTATCCCCAACAGAGGATGTAGAGTCGTCTTCGGATGCATGGGATGATGATGCCGTTTTTCAGGGGGCAGGATGGGTAAACTAACGCTGCTGTTGCTGGCTATTCTGGTCTGGCTACAGTATTCGCTGTGGTTCGGTAAGAACGGTATACATGACTATACCCGCGTCAATGATGATGTGGCGGCACAGCAAGCTACAAACGCGAAACTTAAAGCGCGAAACGATCAACTTTTTGCCGAAATTGACGATCTCAATGGCGGCCAGGAGGCGCTCGAAGAGCGTGCGCGTAATGAACTCAGCATGACCAGGCCGGGCGAAACTTTTTATCGTCTGGTGCCTGACGCGTCGAAGCGCGCACAGTCTGCGGGGCAAAACAATCGATAAATCAGCCCGGGAATTAACATGGCAACCACTCATTTGGATGTTTGCGCCGTGGTTCCGGCGGCCGGATTTGGCCGTCGAATGCAAACGGAATGTCCTAAGCAATATCTCTCAATCGGTAATCAAACCATTCTTGAACACTCGGTGCATGCGCTGCTGGCGCATCCCCGGGTGAAACGTGTCGTCATTGCCATAAGTCCTGGCGATAGCCGTTTTGCACAACTTCCTCTGGCGAATCATCCGCAAATCACCGTTGTAGATGGCGGTGATGAGCGTGCCGATTCCGTGCTGGCAGGTTTGAAAGCCGCTGGCGACGCGCAGTGGGTATTGGTGCATGACGCCGCTCGTCCTTGTCTGCATCAGGATGACCTCGCGCGATTGTTGGCGTTGAGCGAAACCAGCCGCACGGGAGGGATCCTAGCCGCACCAGTGCGCGATACGATGAAACGTGCCGAACCGGGCAAAAATGCCATTGCTCATACCGTTGATCGCAACGGCTTATGGCACGCGCTGACGCCGCAATTTTTCCCTCGTGAGCTGTTACATGACTGTCTGACGCGCGCTCTAAATGAAGGCGCGACTATTACCGACGAAGCCTCGGCGCTGGAATATTGCGGATTCCATCCTCAGTTGGTCGAAGGCCGTGCGGATAACATTAAAGTCACGCGCCCGGAAGATTTGGCACTGGCCGAGTTTTACCTCACCCGAACCATCCATCAGGAGAATACATAATGCGAATTGGACACGGTTTTGACGTACATGCCTTTGGCGGTGAAGGCCCAATTATCATTGGTGGCGTACGCATTCCTTACGAAAAAGGATTGCTGGCGCATTCTGATGGCGACGTGGCGCTCCATGCGTTGACCGATGCATTGCTTGGCGCGGCGGCGCTGGGGGATATCGGCAAGCTGTTCCCGGATACCGATCCGGCATTTAAAGGTGCCGACAGCCGCGAGCTGCTACGCGAAGCCTGGCGTCGTATTCAGGCGAAGGGTTATACCCTGGGCAACGTCGATGTCACTATCATCGCTCAGGCACCGAAGATGTTGCCGCACATTCCACAAATGCGCGTGTTTATTGCCGAAGATCTCGGCTGCCATATGGATGATGTTAACGTGAAAGCCACTACTACGGAAAAACTTGGATTTACCGGACGTGGGGAAGGGATTGCCTGTGAAGCGGTGGCGCTACTCATTAAGGCAACAAAATGATTGAGTTTGATAATCTCACTTACCTCCACGGTAAACCGCAAGGCACCGGGCTGCTGAAAGCCAATCCGGAAGACTTTGTGGTGGTGGAAGATTTGGGCTTTGAGCCTGATGGTGAAGGTGAGCATATTCTGGTTAGAATCCTCAAAAACGGCTGCAATACCCGTTTTGTGGCGGATGCACTGGCGAAATTCCTGAAAATTCATGCCCGTGAAGTCAGCTTCGCTGGGCAAAAAGACAAACATGCTGTTACGGAACAGTGGTTATGCGCTCGCGTGCCAGGCAAGGAAATGCCCGATCTGAGCGCCTTTCAACTGGAAGGCTGCCAGGTGCTGGAGTATGCGCGGCACAAGCGCAAGCTGCGTTTAGGCGCGCTGAAAGGTAACGCCTTTACCCTGGTTCTGCGCGAAGTGAGCAATCGCGATGACGTTGAACAACGTCTGATCGATATTTGCGTAAAAGGTGTACCGAACTACTTCGGTGCCCAACGTTTTGGGATTGGCGGTAGCAACTTGCAGGGCGCGCTGCGCTGGGCGCAAACCAATACTCCGGTGCGCGATCGCAATAAACGGAGTTTTTGGTTGTCGGCAGCCCGCAGTGCGTTGTTTAATCAGATTGTTGCTGAGCGCCTCAAAAAAGCAGACGTTAATCAAGTTGTTGACGGCGATGCGCTACAATTAGCCGGACGTGGTAGCTGGTTTGTAGCAACCACCGAAGAACTGGCGGAATTACAGCATCGCGTCAACGATAAAGAGCTGATGATAACCGCCGCATTGCCGGGCAGTGGCGAATGGGGAACTCAGCGTAAAGCGCTGGCATTCGAACAAGCAGCTGTCGCCGCAGAAACTGAATTACAAGCTTTACTGGTGCGCGAAAAAGTTGAAGCCGCGCGCAGAGCGATGCTGCTGTATCCGCAACAATTAAGCTGGAATTGGTGGGATGACGTCACCGTAGAGATCCGTTTCTGGCTTCCGGCGGGTAGTTTTGCAACCAGCGTTGTCAGGGAACTTATCAACACAACAGGTGATTATGCGCATATTGCTGAGTAATGATGACGGGGTACATGCACCCGGTATACAAACGCTGGCGAAAGCCTTGCGTGAGTTTGCTGACGTTCAGGTGGTCGCCCCCGATCGTAACCGCAGCGGCGCTTCAAATTCTCTGACACTGGAATCCTCCCTGCGCACGTTTACCTTTGAAAATGGTGATATTGCTGTGCAAATGGGAACCCCGACCGATTGCGTCTATCTTGGCGTGAATGCTCTGATGCGTCCGCGCCCGGACATTGTTGTGTCCGGCATTAACGCCGGGCCGAATCTGGGGGATGACGTTATTTATTCCGGTACGGTAGCCGCCGCGATGGAAGGCCGTCATTTAGGTTTTCCGGCGCTGGCCGTCTCGCTTGACGGGCATAAACATTACGACACTGCCGCGGCGGTAACCTGTTCAATTTTGCGCGCACTGTGTAAAGAGCCGCTGCGCACCGGACGTATTCTTAATATTAACGTTCCGGATTTACCCTTGGATCAAATCAAAGGTATTCGCGTGACGCGCTGCGGTACACGACATCCGGCAGATCAGGTGATCCCGCAGCAAGATCCGCGCGGCAATACGCTGTACTGGATTGGCCCGCCGGGCGGTAAATGTGATGCCGGTCCGGGGACCGATTTTGCTGCGGTAGATGAGGGCTATGTCTCCATCACGCCGCTGCATGTGGATTTAACTGCGCATAGCGCGCAAGATGTGGTTTCAGACTGGTTAAACAGCGTGGGAGTTGGCACGCAATGGTAAGCAGACGCGTACAAGCACTTCTGGATCAATTACGTGCGCAAGGTATTCAGGATGAGCAGGTGCTGAATGCACTTGCTGCCGTGCCGCGTGAAAAATTCGTTGATGAAGCGTTTGAACAAAAAGCCTGGGACAATATCGCCTTGCCGATAGGTCAGGGGCAGACAATTTCGCAGCCGTATATGGTGGCGCGAATGACCGAATTACTCGAGCTGACGCCGCAGTCGCGGGTGCTGGAAATTGGCACCGGTTCGGGATATCAAACGGCAATCCTGGCGCATCTTGTCCAGCATGTTTGCTCGGTCGAACGGATTAAAGGTTTGCAGTGGCAGGCGCGTCGCCGCCTGAAAAATCTTGATTTACATAATGTTTCAACCCGTCATGGCGATGGATGGCAAGGTTGGCAGGCACGCGCGCCGTTTGACGCTATCATTGTTACGGCGGCACCGCCGGAAATTCCAACTGCGCTAATGACGCAGCTGGACGAAGGCGGGATTCTCGTCTTACCCGTAGGGGAGGAGCACCAGTATTTGAAACGGGTGCGTCGTCGGGGAGGCGAATTTATTATCGATACCGTGGAGGCCGTGCGCTTTGTCCCTTTAGTGAAGGGGGAGCTGGCTTAAAACGTGAGGAAATACCTGGATTTTTCCTGGTTATTTTGCCGCAGGTCAGCGTATCGTGAACATCTTTTCCAGTGTTCAGTAGGGTGCCTTGCACGGTAATTATGTCACTGGTTATTAACCAATTTTTCCTGGGGGATAAATGAGCGCGGGAAGCCCAAAATTCACCGTTCGCCGCATTGCGGCTTTGTCACTGGTTTCGCTATGGCTGGCAGGCTGTTCTGACACTTCAAATCCACCGGCACCGGTCAGCTCCGTTAATGGCAATGCGCCTGCAAATACCAATTCTGGTATGTTGATTACGCCGCCGCCGAAAATGGGGACGACGTCTACAGCCCAGCAACCGCAAATCCAGCCAGTGCAGCCAGTAGCTCAGCAGCCGGTACAGATGGAAAACGGACGCATCGTCTATAACCGTCAGTATGGGAACATTCCGAAAGGCAGTTATAGCGGCAGTACCTATACCGTGAAAAAAGGCGACACACTTTTCTATATCGCCTGGATTACTGGCAACGATTTCCGTGACCTTGCTCAGCGCAACAATATTCAGGCACCATACGCGCTGAACGTTGGTCAGACCTTGCAGGTGGGTAATGCTTCCGGTACGCCAATCACTGGCGGAAATGCCATTACCCAGGCCGACGCAGCAGAGCAAGGAGTTGTGATCAAGCCTGCACAAAATTCCACCGTTGCTGTTGCGTCGCAACCGACAATTACGTATTCTGAATCTTCGGGTGAACAGAGTGCTAACAAAATGTTGCCGAACAACAAGCCAGCTGCGACCACGGTCACAGCGCCTGTAACGGTACCAACAGCAAGCACAACCGAGCCAACTGTCAGCAGTACATCAACCAGTACGCCTATCTCCACCTGGCGCTGGCCGACTGAGGGCAAAGTGATCGAAACCTTTGGCGCTTCTGAGGGGGGCAACAAGGGGATTGATATCGCAGGCAGCAAAGGACAGGCAATTATCGCGACCGCAGATGGCCGCGTTGTTTATGCCGGTAACGCGCTGCGCGGCTACGGTAATCTGATTATCATCAAACATAATGATGATTACCTGAGTGCCTACGCCCATAACGACACAATGCTGGTCCGGGAACAACAAGAAGTGAAGGCGGGGCAAAAAATAGCAACCATGGGTAGCACCGGAACCAGTTCAACACGCTTGCATTTTGAAATTCGTTACAAGGGGAAATCCGTAAACCCGCTGCGTTATTTGCCGCAGCGATAAATCGGCGGAACCAGGCTTTTGCTTGAATGTTCCGTCAAGGGATCACGGGTAGGAGCCACCTTATGAGTCAGAATACGCTGAAAGTTCATGATTTAAATGAAGATGCGGAATTTGATGAGAACGGAGTTGAGGTTTTTGACGAAAAGGCCTTAGTAGAAGAGGAACCCAGTGATAACGATTTGGCCGAAGAGGAACTGTTATCGCAGGGAGCCACACAGCGAGTGTTGGACGCGACTCAGCTTTACCTTGGTGAGATTGGTTATTCACCACTGTTAACGGCCGAAGAAGAAGTTTATTTTGCGCGTCGCGCACTGCGTGGAGATGTCGCCTCTCGCCGCCGGATGATCGAGAGTAACTTGCGTCTGGTGGTAAAAATTGCCCGCCGTTATGGCAATCGTGGTCTGGCGTTGCTGGACCTTATCGAAGAGGGCAACCTGGGGCTGATCCGCGCGGTAGAGAAGTTTGACCCGGAACGTGGTTTCCGCTTCTCAACATACGCAACCTGGTGAATTCGCCAGACGATTGAACGGGCGATTATGAACCAAACCCGTACTATTCGTTTGCCGATTCACATCGTAAAGGAGCTGAACGTTTACCTGCGAACCGCACGTGAGTTGTCCCATAAGCTGGACCATGAACCAAGTGCGGAAGAGATCGCAGAGCAACTGGATAAGCCAGTTGATGACGTCAGCCGTATGCTTCGTCTTAACGAGCGCATTACCTCGGTAGACACCCCGCTGGGTGGTGATTCCGAAAAAGCGTTGCTGGACATCCTGGCCGATGAAAAAGAGAACGGTCCGGAAGATACCACGCAAGATGACGATATGAAGCAGAGCATCGTCAAATGGCTGTTCGAGCTGAACGCCAAACAGCGTGAAGTGCTGGCACGTCGATTCGGTTTGCTGGGGTACGAAGCGGCAACACTGGAAGATGTAGGTCGTGAAATTGGCCTCACCCGTGAACGTGTTCGCCAGATTCAGGTTGAAGGCCTGCGCCGTTTGCGTGAAATCCTGCAAACGCAGGGGCTGAATATCGAAGCGCTGTTCCGCGAGTAAGTAAGCATCTGTCAGAAAGGCCAGTCTCAAGCGAGGCTGGCCTTTTCTGTGCACAATAAAAGGTCCGATGCCCATCGGACCTTTTTATTAAGGTCAAATTACCGCCCATACGCACCAGGTAATTAAGAATCCGGTAAAACCGAGAATGGTCGTTAACACTGTCCAGGTTTTCAGACCGTCTGCTACCGACAACCCCAGATATTTGGTCACAATCCAGAACCCTGAGTCATTAATATGTGACGCGCCAAGCCCACCAAAGCAGGCTGCCAGCGTCACCAATACGCACTGAATCGGATTCAATCCCATCACCGCTTCTGAGAGTAACCCGCCGGTTGTCAGGATTGCTACGGTTGCTGACCCCTGCGATGCACGCAGAGCCAGTGAAATAATAAATGCGGCTGGTAACAGAGGCAGGTCA
Source organism: Shigella sp. FC1567 (assembly GCF_001743015.1). Classification (NCBI taxonomy): domain Bacteria; kingdom Pseudomonadati; phylum Pseudomonadota; class Gammaproteobacteria; order Enterobacterales; family Enterobacteriaceae; genus Shigella; species Shigella sp. FC1567. The sequence continues at coordinate 46,809 of NZ_MIIV01000444.1, read as the reverse complement.
ATCATTTGTAGCATATTGGCAAGGGCTTTGCCGACGCCCGATTCCACCAGCACTTTGCCAAATACCCCTCCAGCACCAGTAACCAAAATCACTACCGCCGCAGTGGGAAGGGCTGAGCCCATAATGTCGCTGGTGTGTTGTAAGCTCCAGCCGCGACGTAAAGCCAATAACCAGAATGCCAGCACCAGCGCAATCATTAGAGCTACCATTGGTGAGCCGATCAGCTGTAGCGTACCAAGCAGGGGATGCGAAGGCGGCATCAGTGTTGCGGAAACCGTACCCGTCATGATAATCGCGATAGGAATAACAATTAGCGAGGTGACCAGCGCGACGCCCGGTGGATTTATTTTATCGCTTAATTTTGTCGCGCCTTCCTCACTGGCCGGAGCCAGTTGCATCTGTTCCAGTACTTCTACTGACATCGCATATTGGCGCTTATTGATTATTTTCGCTGCAAAGTAGCCAACAATCCCTACGGGAATAGAAATCGCAATACCGATGATGGTTAGCCAGCCGATGTCTGCGTGGAGTAACCCCGCTGTGGCGACAGGGCCTGGATGCGGCGGTACTGCCACATGAACAGTTAGCATGATTCCAGCGACAGGCAGGCCAAATTTGAGTGGCGATATTTTGGCAACCTTGGCAAAACCGTAAATGATTGGCGCAAGAATAATAAAGCTGACATCAAAGAAGACGGGAATACCGAGGAAGAACGCTGCCAGAGTCAGCGCAGCGATAGTTCGTTTGTCACCTAACTTGCGACTGAAATAATTAGCCAGTGACTCTGCACCACCAGAGTGTTCGATCATACGCCCCAGCATAGCGCCCAGACCAATAATAATAGTGACGGAACCAAGCACACCGCCCATCCCGGCGATCATCACTTTACCCACTTCGCCCGCCGGTATACCCGCCGCAAGTGCGACTAACAGGCTGACGAGGAGCAGAGCAACGAATGGTTGTACCTTTGCCTTGATGACCAGCAGCAACAGCATGATTACGCCAGCTAACGCAATGCATAACAATGTAATTGTGGACATGGGAAACCCTGTCTGAAAGTTATAGTTAACCTACCCCATCCGTAGATGGGGGGATGTATGGGTACGTTGTAATTAGGGATTTAACGAATTAGCGCCAGGCGTCAAACCAGCCAAGCCCTTCTTCGGTGAGGCCACGAGGTTTATATTCACAACGATCCAGCCCTGATATCCCACCTCATCGAACAGGCGGAACAGCCACGGATAGTTGATTTCTCCATCGTCCGGTTCATGTCGATCAGGTAGTCCGGCAATTTGTACGTGCGCATATTTCCCAGCGTAGTCGCGGATTAAATGCGTCAGGTTGCCATCTACTTTTTGCGCATGAAAAGTATCTAGTTGAATAAACACGTTATCTCGCGCAACCTCTTCAACAATAGCCAGTGCCTGATACTGGCTGGAGAAGAGATAATGAGGCTTAACGTCGGGGCTGAGTGCTTCAACTAATATTCGCTTGCCGTGTGGCGCAAAGCGGTCGGCAGCGTAGCGGAGATTATCGATAAATACTGCCCGGTACCGTTCAGCATCTTCGCCAGCGGGCACGACGCCTGCCATCACATGGACTTGTTCACAATTGAGCGCCAATGCATATTCCAGTGCCAGGTCGATGTCTGCGTGTGCTTCGTGCTCACGTCCGGGAAGGGCGGATAATCCCCATTCCCCCGCATTAATATCTCCGGGAGCGGTATTGAACAGCGCCAGTGTCAGATGGTTTTGCTCCAGTTGCTTTTGGATTTGCAGGGTGGAGTAGTCATAGGGAAACAGAAATTCCATAGCATCGAACCCGGCTTTTCGCGCTGCGGCGAAGCGTTCAATAAAAGGCACTTCGGTGAACATCATGGATAAATTAGCTGCAAAACGAGGCATTGCATTAACTCCTTAATTCCGCAATTTCACCTGCGGTCAGATAACGGATCGGGCGGTCACCGAGAATAAAAATCAGCTTTGCCGTTTCCTCCAGCTCTTCCATATTGTTGGCGGCTTCTTGCAGGCTTTCACCGCAAACCACTGGGCCATGATTTGCCAGTAAAAAAGCCTGATTGTCTGCTGCCAGTTCCGCCAGATCCTGTGCGATGCGTTTATCGCCCGGTCGGTAATAGGGCACCAGCGGGACATTTCCCATCCGCATCACCACGTATGGTGTGAACGGACGAATAACGTTGCTGCTGTCCAGCCCTTGCAGGCAGGAAAGCGCCGTCGACCATGTGCTGTGCAAATGCACCACCGCTTTACAGCGCGGATTGTTGCGATACAGCGCCAGATGAAAGAGCACCTCTTTCGAGGGTTTGTCACCACTTAACCATTCGCCATCCGCGGCGACTTTGGAAAGCCGCTGCGGATCGAGATTGCCCAGGCATGAACCTGTCGGTGTCGCCAGTAAATTCCCGTCAGGTAAAAGCAGCGACAGATTGCCAGCCGAACCGGTTGCATAGCCGCGCTGAAAGAATGAACTGGCAATCCGCGTCATCTCCTCTCGCAAAGACTGCTCTACTTTTGCGAAATCGCTCATGATAAAAACTCTCTTTGGGCTCGTGAAAAAAAGGCTTCATCACCGAAGTTGCCAGATTTAAGGGCGAGTGAGACAGGCTTATCCAGTGCGTTTACCCACGGCACGCCGGGGGAAATGGTTGGGCCAATATGAAACCCTTTTATGCCCAGGCTCTGTGTGACTACGCCGGAGGTCTCACCGCCTGCGACAATAAAGCGTGTCACGCCTTCCGCTGCTAACCGCGCCGCTAGTTGAGAAAACAGAGTTTCTACTGCCTGACTGGCTTTTTGTGCACCGTATTGCTGTTGAATTGCTGCCAATGCGTCAGTGCTGGCGGTGGCAAAAACCAGTGGAGCAAGTACACTTTCCTGGCCCAGAACCCACTCTGCCAGTTCGTGTGCATAAGCGGCCAGAGTTTCGGTTGAGAGGCAGCGTGCCACATCAACTTCACGGGCTGGTGCAATTTGACGGTAATGTGCCACCTGGCGGTTGGTCATTTGAGAGCATGAACCGGAGAGCACTACGCCGCGCCCAGCGAGCGGATGCCCTGCTTCGCGAGCCTGGTTACCGTTTTCTTGCGCCCACTGCCGGGCCAGGCCAATCGCCAGACCAGAACCGCCCGTTACCAGTGGGGCATCGCGCAAGGCTTCTCCCTGAATTTCCAGATGGTGTTCGGTCAGCGCATCAAGCACCGCGTAGCGGTAGCCCTCTTGCTGTAAGCGAGCCAGCTCTTGACGAACGGCATCCACACCTTGTTCGAAAACATGTGCCGAAACGACGCCGCAGCGCCCTGTGGATTGCGCTTCAACCAGACGGGGAAGATAGCTGTCGGTCATGGGATTTACCGGGTGATGGCGCATCCCGGATTCGGCCAGCAGTTGATTCATTACGAACAAATACCCCTGATAAACCGTACGTCCGTTGACCGACAGGGCCGGAGAGAAGACCGTAAACGGCGTGTCGAGAGCATCCATTAATGCATCGGTAACCGGGCCGATATTACCTTTCGCCGTACTGTCGAAAGTAGAGCAGTATTTGAAATAGATCTGTTTGCAACCTTGCTGTTGCAACCAGCTCAGAGCCGCCAGCGATTGCTGTGTGGCTTCAACCACCGGACAGGAGCGCGTTTTCAGGCTGATCACCAGTGCGTCGATTGCTTCCGGCATTTTACCTGTTGGAACACCGTTAATTTGTACCGTTGGTAGACCGTTTTCCACCAGAAAACTGGCGATATCCGTCGCGCCGGTAAAATCATCGGCGATAACGCCAATCTTGATCATGATTTCGCTCCCGGTAGAGTGATGCCAGAGAAAATCTTGATAACTGCGCTATCGTCTTCTTTCCCGTAACCTGCGTTACTGGCGCTGGTGAACATATTCAATGCTGTTGAGGCCAATGGCAGCGGGAAGTGCAGGGCTTTGGCTGTATCGGCAACCAGACCAAGATCCTTAACAAAAATATCGACGGCTGAATGCGGGGTGTAATCGCCATCCACCACATGACGCATCCGGTTTTCGAACATCCAGGAATTTCCGGCGGCATTGGTCACGACGTCATACATCACATCCAGCGGGATCCCCGCACGGGCTGCAAGTGCCATCGCTTCGGCTCCGGCAGCAATATGTACGCCCGCTAACAACTGGTGAATAATTTTTACGGTCGAACCTAGTCCCGGTTCTGCACCTATGCGATAAACTTTTCCGGCAACGGCTTCCAGCACGGGTGCCAGTCGTTCAAAGGCAATATCGCTACCGGAGGCCATGACAGTCATTTCACCGTTAGCGGCTTTTACTGCATCACCAGAAACTGGCGCATCCAGCATTTCCAGATCGAATCCAGCCAGAGCGGTAGCAATTTCTTGCGCATCAGCACTAGCGATAGTGGAAGAAACCATTACTGCCGTACCGGGTTTCAGATGTTGTGCAACGCCTGTTTCACCAAACAGCACCTGTTTAACCTGGGCCGCATTGACCACCAGCACCAGCAGAGCGTCCAGTTTTTCGGCAAACGTCGCGGCGTTATCAGAAACCCCGCAAGCACCTGCCTCTTTCAACGTAGCGCAGGCATTGCTGTTCAGGTCTGCGCCCCAGGTAGAAAGACCTGCGCGGACACATGACAGTGCTGCTCCCATTCCCATTGACCCTAAGCCAACGATACCGACATGAAACTCAGATCCCGTTTTCATCTGCTCTCCTTGTTAATTTAAGTGATATTTTGTTTGATATTGTGAATATAAGCGCTGGAAGATAACGATATGGTGAGCCGATTCACATAAATTAACATTGTGTGTTATTTTATGTGAACTAAGCGTTAGTTGCGCCGCGCACGTTTCGCAGGCAAATAGCGTAGAATGTCAGCAGGACAAAGGAAGGAGCAAAAGTTGATACCCGTAGAGCGTCGCCAAATCATCCTTGAGATGGTAGCTGAAAAAGGCATTGTCAGTATTGCTGAACTAACGGACAGAATGAATGTATCACATATGACCATTCGTCGGGATTTACAAAAACTGGAGCAGCAGGGAGCCGTTGTGCTGGTGTCCGGAGGCGTCCAGTCTCCGGGACGCGTGGCGCATGAACCTTCTCATCAGGTAAAAACTGCGCTAGCAATGACGCAAAAAGCGGCTATTGGCAAGCTGGCGGCAAGTCTTGTTCAGCCGGGAAGTTGTATCTATCTGGATGCAGGAACGACCACGTTAGCGATAGCACAGCATCTGATTCACATGGAGTCACTGACTGTGGTCACAAACGATTTCGTTATTGCGAACTACTTGCTCGACAACAGTAATTGCACAATTATTCACACTGGCGGTGCAGTGTGTCGGGAAAACCGTTCCTGTGTCGGGGAAGCCGCTGCGACCATGCTGCGCAGCCTGATGATTGATCAGGCTTTTATTTCTGCATCGTCATGGAGTGTGCGGGGGATTTCTACGCCAGCGGAAGATAAAGTCACGGTGAAACGGGCGATTGCTAGTGCCAGCCGCCAGCGAGTTTTGGTCTGTGATGCGACGAAATATGGTCAGGTGGCGACATGGCTGGCGTTACCATTAAGCGAGTTTGATCAGATTATTACAGACGACGGTTTGCCGGAGAGTGCCAGTCGCGCGCTGGCGAAGCAGGATCTCTCTTTGCTGGTAGCGAAAAATGAATAATGGCCTGCAATAACATCTGGTTACTCATGCTTCACAGAAGAAGCATGAGACTACCTTATTTTATAAAATGACAGCCGCCCACTTTTCGGCGATCCGGTATCAATATAAATCTGGTTAGCGAACGTCTGAATGTTATCAAACATCATATGTCCAAATATAAAATAATCAGCGCCGTTTATTTGTTGTAACTCGCCATTAAGCGATTTCTGCACACGATAAACAGGCCAGAGTAATTCGCTCTCCGCTATTTCTTTGCCAAAGAGATATTCATCACCCGGATAATCTGCATGTGCGATGACATATTTTATTATGTCGTTAGTGATTTCAATAATATGTGGAAGGTGATGGAATTTCAGCAACAGATCTATTGCCTCTTGTTGCTCTGAATCATTTAAATCGAAAAACCAGTCACCACCGCTGGCAAGCCACATATTGCCATCGCCGGTCGCGAACGCATCCAGCTCCATTGCTTCGTGGTTGCCTTTAACGGAGATAAACCAGGGCTGGTTTAGCAGGCGCAGGACGTCAAGACTCTCCGGCCCACGATCAATATTATCGCCGACAGAAATAAGTAAGTCGGTTTCAGGGCAAAAAGAGAGTTGATGTAAGCGGGATTGTAATAATTGATATTCACCATGTATATCACCAACGACCCATATATGGCGATAGTGATGGGCATTAATTTTTTGATAGCGTGTAGATGGCATGGTTTTACCCTGTAAAATAAGCTTTCCTATTATACAGGGGGTTTTTATTTTATTCGTCAGTTGTCGTTAATATTCCCGATAGCAAAAGACTATCGGGAATTGTTATTACACCAGGCTCTTCAAGCGATAAATCCATTCCAGCGCCTGACGCGGAGTCAGTGAATCCGGGTCCAGGTTTTCCAGAGCTTCGACCGCTGGCGAGGTTTCTTCCGGTACTGACAGCAAAGACATTTGCGTACCATCCACTTGCGTAGCGGCGGCGTTCGGCGAAATGCTTTCCAGCTCACGCAGTTTTTGCCGTGCGCGCTTAATCACCTCTTTTGGCACGCCTGCCAGAGCTGCAACCGCCAGGCCGTAGCTTTTGCTCGCCGCGCCATCCTGCACGCTATGCATAAAGGCAATGGTGTCTCCGTGCTCCAGCGCATCGAGATGCACGTTGGCGACGTCTTCCATTTTCTCCGGTAGCTGGGTCAGCTCGAAATAGTGGGTGGCAAACAGCGTCAATGCCTTAATCTTATTCGCCAGATTTTCTGCGCACGCCCACGCCAGCGACAGACCATCGTAGGTGGACGTTCCACGCCCGATCTCATCCATTAACACCAGACTGTATTCGGTGGCGTTATGTAAAATATTGGCGGTTTCAGTCATCTCCACCATAAAGGTTGAGCGCCCGGAAGCCAGGTCATCTGCCGCGCCTACGCGGGTAAAGATGCGATCGATAGGTCCAATCTCGACTTTTTGTGCCGGTACATAGCTGCCAATGTAGGCCATCAGCGCAATCAGTGCGGTCTGGCGCATATAGGTACTTTTACCGCCCATGTTCGGGCCGGTAATAATCAACATACGGCGCTGCGGCGACAGATTCAGCGGGTTAGCGATAAATGGCTCATTCAGTACTTGTTCAACTACCGGATGGCGACCTTCGGTAATGCGAATGCCCGGTTTATCAATGAAGGTCGGGCAGGTGTAGTTCAGGGTATAGGCCCGTTCCGCCAGGTTAACCAGCACGTCGAGTTCCGCCAGCGCGCTCGCGCTCTGTTGCAACGCTTCCAGATGCGGCAACAGCAGGTCGAACAGCTCTTCATAAAGCTGTTTTTCCAGTGCCAGTGCTTTGCCTTTTGAGGTGAGAACTTTATCTTCGTACTCTTTTAGCTCTGGAATGATGTAGCGCTCGGCGTTTTTCAGCGTCTGGCGACGCATGTAGTTGATGGGTGCCAGATGGCTTTGCCCACGGCTGATTTGAATGTAGTAGCCGTGCACCGCATTAAAGCCAACTTTCAGCGTGTCCAGGCCGGTACGTTCACGCTCGCGGACTTCCAGACGCTCCAGATAATCGGTCGCGCCGTCAGCCAGCGCGCGCCACTCATCCAGCTCTTCGTTATAGCCCGATGCGATAACACCACCGTCGCGTACCAGCACCGGCGGTGTGTCGATGATTGCTCGCTCCAGCAGATCGCGCAGCTCGGCAAACTCGCCCATCTTCTCACGTAGCGCCTGTACCGGTGCACTATCGACAGTTTCTAACTGTGCACGCAGCTCCGGCAGTTGCTGGAAAGCGTGGCGCATACGGGCCAGATCGCGTGGGCGAGCAGTTCGTAAAGCCAGACGTGCCAGAATACGTTCAAGGTCGCCGACCTGACGCAGTACCGGCTGTAGCCCGGCGGTGAAATCCTGCAATGCGCCAATAGTTTGCTGGCGCTCAAGCAACACGCGGGTATCGCGCACTGGCATATGCAGCCAGCGTTTCAGCATACGACTACCCATCGCGTGACGGTGCAGTCGAGCACAGAAGCCAGCGTATTTTCCGCACCGCCCGCCAGGTTCTGAGTAATTTCCAGGTTACGACGTGTCGCGGCATCCATAATGATGCTGTCCTGCTCACGTTCCATGGTGATAGAACGAATATGCGGCAGGGTCGTGCGTTGGGTATCTTTCGCATACTGCAACAGACAACCGGCAGCACAAAGTCCGCGCGGCGCGTTCTCGACGCCAAAACCGACCAGATCGCGGGTGCCAAATTGCAGATTCAACTGCTGGCGCGCGGTGTCGATTTCAAACTCCCACAGCGGGCGACGGCGCAGGCCGCGACGGCCTTCAATCAGCGACATCTCGGCGAAATCTTCTGCATACAGCAGTTCCGCCGGATTAGTGCGTTGCAGCTCTGCCGCCATCGTTTCGCGGTCGGCCGGTTCGCTCAGGCGAAAACGCCCGGAGCTGATATCCAGCGTCGCGTAGCCGAAACCTTTGCTGTCCTGCCAGATAGCCGCCAGCAGGTTGTCCTGACGCTCCTGTAACAGGGCTTCATCGCTGATGGTGCCTGGCGTAACGATACGCACAACTTTGCGCTCAACCGGACCTTTGCTGGTCGCCGGATCGCCAATTTGTTCGCAGATGGCAACGGACTCTCCCTGATTCACCAGTTTGGCGAGATAGTTTTCCACCGCATGGTAGGGAATCCCCGCCATCGGGATCGGCTCTCCCGCCGAAGCACCGCGTTTGGTCAGTGAAATATCCAGCAGTTGCGACGCGCGTTTTGCGTCGTCATAAAACAGTTCATAAAAATCACCCATCCGGTAAAACAGCAGGATCTCGGGATGCTGGGCTTTCAGCCTGAGATACTGCTGCATCATGGGCGTATGGGCGTCGAAATTTTCTATTGCACTCATGGGGTTATGTCCGGTTCCCTGATATTAAATGGGGTGTGATGGTTTTTATTTTCGTTGTAATCACATAAGGCGCACATGATACCGGAGTTAATCATTTCAGGGGAAGAAGCGAACGGCGAGTTCTTGATGCTGGTTCCGGGAAAGATGCTGTTTTGCAGCTTTTGCGTGATGCTTATGAAGCAAGTACGCAAAATTGCGTCGGTTGAATAAACCTCCTCCTTCAGAGCCATAGTCCCCTTTCAAATTAAGTTGTAATATAAATACACCTTAAGAGTATGGAGGCAGCATGTCCGGCAAGCGTATCTCTCGTGAAAAACTGACGATTAAAAAAATGATCGATCTTTATCAAGCGAAATGCCCGCAGGCGTCAGCGGAGCCGGAGCATTACGAGGCGTTGTTTGTTTACGCGCAAAAGCGGCTGGATAAATGTGTGTTCGGCGAAGAGAAACCAGCCTGTAAGCAGTGTCCGGTGCACTGTTACCAGCCTGCAAAGCGTGAAGAGATGAAACAGATTATGCGTTGGGCCGGGCCGAGAATGCTGTGGCGTCATCCGATCTTAACCGTGCGTCATCTCATCGATGACAAGCGTCCGGTGCCAGAACTGCCGGAAAAATATCGTCCGAAAAAACCTCGTGAATAGTATGCCGGACAGGCAGATCTGTCCGGCAATTTGCAGTTAAATCAATGCCGATTTATCAATTCCCAGCCGCTTCATCCGTGACAGCAGGGTCGTGCGTTTCAGCCCCAGACGTTGCGCAGCGCCTTTAGGCCCGGCAACCACGCCGTTGGTTTCTTTCAGCACGCGAACAATCAACTGATATTCATCTTCGCCCTCCTGAGCGACAACCGTTGCGGCAGGCGGCGTTTCAGGCTCCGGTAAAGCAATATCTGGCAATGACAGCTGCAGCACGTTGCCGCGTGTTAGCAATACTGCGCGCTCAATGACGTTTTCCAGTTCGCGTACGTTACCCGGCCACTCCATGTTGCTCAAGGTGCGCAGCGTCTCGGCTGGAATGCTGTCGATATTGCGCCCCAGACGACGGGCAATTTTGAAGGTAAAGGCTTTCGCCAGCAGCGGAATATCTTCCGGACGCTCGCGTAGTGGCGGCAGGTGAATCGGGAATACGTTCAGGCGGTAATAGAGATCGCTACGGAACTCTCGGTCGGCGACCATTTTTTTCAGATCGCGGTTAGTCGCGGCAATTAAACGTACGTCCGTCTGAATGATTTTGTTGCTGCCGAGACGTTCAAACTCCTGTTCCTGCAATACACGCAGCAACTTCGGCTGTAACTCCAGTGGCATATCGCCCACTTCGTCGAGGAACAGGGAGCTTTTATCCGCCAGTTCAAAACGACCAATGCGCTGGGCGCTGGCACCGGTAAAAGCCCCACGCTCATGACCAAACAGATCGCTTTCCAGCAATCCGGCAGGCATCGCCGCGCAGTTCATTTTGACCATGCGGCGATTATTACGCCCACTGAGATTATGGATCGCGCGGGCAATCAGCTCTTTACCCGTGCCAGTTTCACCGAGGATCAGCACGGTACTGTCACTTTGCGCCACCATTTCAACTTGTTTAAGCACGCTGTACATGGCTTCGCTGCGGCCAATAATCTCGCCAAATTCACTATCAACATTGTTGAGCTGCTCGGTCAGGGCGAGGTTTTCATCAACCAGCCGTTCTTTCAGACGATGGATTTCCTGATAGGCGAGGGCGTTATCGACAGCGATTGCCACACGTTCGGCAATCTGGCGCAGCAAATTCAGATTGGTAGTGGTAAACACTTTCTCTTCGCATTGCGCCAGTTTCAGCACGCCCAGCATGGTGTCGCCAGACATCAGCGGTAACAGGCACAAGGTTTGAATCTGGTTGCCCCAGGTGTCGAACAACATGCGTTCATAGGGGGCTAAATCGTCCCGCTCGTGGAGATTGATCAGCAGCATCTCTTTACTTTTGAACACGCGTTCGGTGAGGGTTCCGGCTTCATCGACTTCGCTCTGTTCGTGGGCGGGATGTTGTTTATCAAGATAGTGAGTGGAGTAGATGTTGAGTTTGTTTTTACGGTGGCTGCGTAAGACGATACTGATATCGTCAATGTCGAAATAGTAATGGATTTCTTTGGCGACTTCGCTGACCAGTTCGTCCATATCCAGGCGGGAAAGCACCGCGTTGGTAATGGCAACCAGGATGCGGAAGTTATCGCGCTCCCGGCATAACAACTCATAGTCGACATTGTTGACGACGCGGCTCTGGATTTGTTCGGTGACGACAGAAACGATCTGCGTAAATGTTTGCAGACGATTGAACTCTTTTTCGCTCCAGGGACGATCGTCATAACGAATAAATTCACAGCCACCAAAAATATGCCCTTCCGCCGCCAGTGGCATCAGGCAATAGTGACCAAATTTGGGGTATAGCCCACCAGCGACCAGCTGCGGCCAGGTTTCACAAAATTCTTCGTAACTGCAATGCAGCGTATCAGGGCGCGACAAAATGCGGCGTACCGGACCGTGTGCCAGAACAGTTTCGTCTTCATATTTAATGGGGGTGTCTTTTTCACGCGATGCGTAATAAGACGCACGTTGAGTCTGCGCTTGCCACAACACAATAGCCGCGTTGTCGGCGAGCGCAGAACGCTTTACCAGTTGCGAAAGAGCCTCACACAGCGAGGCCAGATCGGGCTGCTGCAATAGTGTCCGAGTGATGTCGAACAACCCTTGCTGTCCGAGATCACTCATCGGTGTATATGACATTTTGTTCTTCCAGGAAAGCACCGCAAAGCGGTGCAAAAGGTCATTGACTAACTATAGGAGATTTAGAATTTTATTAGCATATACGCGGAAGCGGTTCGGCGTGTGGTAAATCGAGGGTTCGTTTCACACCATACAGACCGGCAAGACGAACACCTTTACGTTCCACCACTTCACCAATTAGCGCCGCGTCTTTCCCCAGTGGATGGGAATGTAACGCTGCCAGCACTTGCTCTGCTGCGTTGCGTTCAACAGCTATTACTAGTTTGCCTTCGTTGGCAAAGTTAAGGGCGTCCAGTCCCAGCAGTTCGCAAACGCCGCGCACAGCAGGTTTAACCGGCAGTGCTGATTCAGAAATTTCAATACCACAACCGCAGGCTGCCGCGAACTCATGAACCACCGCGTTTACACCACCACGGGTGGCATCACGCAGCGCTTTCACGCCGGGAATGTCACGCAGCGTCTGAATAAGCGGCGTCAGCACCGCGCAGTCGCTGACCAGTTCACCATCCAGCCCCAGTTGTTCACGCAGGTTAAGGATAGTCGCCCCGTGGTCGCCGAGTGTACCGCTAACCAGCAATACATCGCCTGCGGTTAGCGTCTGTGCGCCCCAGTGAATATTCGCCGGAATTGCGCCCATGCCAGCGGTGTTGATAAACAGTTTATCTGCCGCGCCGCGCTGCACCACTTTAGTATCGCCAGTAACGATGGCAATGCCTGCCGTGCGGGCGGTTTCTGCCATGCTGGTCACTACGGCTTTCAGTGTCTCCATCGGCAATCCTTCTTCGAGGATAAAGCCACAGGAGAGATAGCACGGAATAGCGCCACTGACCGCAACGTCATTCGCGGTGCCGCAAATCGCCAGCTTGCCGATATTACCGCCAGGAAAGAACAGCGGGTCAATGACGTAACTGTCGGTGGAGAACGCCAGACGATCGCCTTCTGCTACCAGCTGCGCCAGATCAAGACGTGCCTGGTCTTCCTGCTCTGCCAGCCACGGGTTGGCAAAGGCTTCCATAAACAGGCTGTTGATTAATTGCTGCATCGCCTGGCCACCGCTGCCGTGGGCGAGTTGGATATTATTCACGCTTCACTCTCCTGCTGACGATACTGATACCACGCGGCGCACGCTCCTTCGGAGGAGACCATCAGTGCACCAAATGCGGTTTGAGGATTACAGGTGTTACCAAACAGCGGGCATTGATGCGGCTTACATTTGCCCGTTAATACCTCACCACAACGCGCGCGCGGGTCATCGCAGACCTGCTGCGGTGCCGGGCGGAAATGTGCTTCGGCATCGAATCGTTGATAATCCGGCGTCAGGTGCACGCCAGAAGATTCAATCACGCCTAAGCCGCGCCATTCGCTGTCGCCGTTGACACAGAACACATCGGCAATCGCCTGTTGCGCCAGCAGGTTACCGGCATCCGGTACCACCCGACGATACTGATTCTCTACCTTGCTGTGGGCCGCTATTTTCTGCTCCACCAGCATCACCACGCCTTGCAGTAGATCAAGGGGTTCGAAACCAGCGACCACCAGCGGACGATGAAAATCGCTGGCGATAAAATTATAGGCATCAGTGCCGATAACCATACTAACGTGGCCCGGCGCGAGGAACGCGTCGATACCGTTATCCGGCTGTTCCAGCAAACTGCGCAGCGTCGGGATAAGCGTAATGTGCTGGCAGAAGAAGTAAAAATTCTGCACATCACGCGCTTTCGCCTGTTGCAGAGTGATGGCGGTGGTCGGCATGGTGGTTTCAAAACCTAAGCCGAAGAACACCACTTTGCGGGTTGGATTCTCCTGCGCCAGTTTCAACGCATCCATCGGCGAGTAAACGATGCGCACATCGGCACCGCGTGCTTTTGCCTGCAACAGCGATCCCTGTTTCCCTGGTACGCGCATGGCATCGCCAAAGGTACAGAAGATGACTTCCGGATGGCTGGCAATCTCCACGCAGGTGTCGATTCTACCCATCGGCAGTACGCACACAGGGCAACCCGGACCGTGGATAAACTCAACGTTTTCAGGCAGTAACTGGTCGAGGCCGAATTTAAAAATAGCGTGGGTATGACCACCGCACACTTCCATAATCCGCAGAGGGCGTTCGGCGGTGTAAGAGAGATGTGAAGCACGTTCGCGCAGATGCTCAATTAACTGCATCACCTGTTCCGGCGCGCGATATTCATCAACAAAACGCATTATTTTTCCTCGCCATACAACAGCGCGCCGACATCCGGCTCAACGTCAAACATGTTTTGTAAGGCGTCGAGAGTGTCGCGTGCTTCGGCTTCAGTAATTACGCTCATGGCAAAGCCAACGTGTACCAGTACCCACTGGCCCACGCGCGGCTGACCGTTTTCATCGCAGCTGCCGACTAACGTTAAATCGACATCGCGCTGAATGCCGCAGACGTCGACTTTTGCCTGGTTGCCGTCAATGGTGCGGATCTGGCCGGGAACGCCTATGCACATCGCTGTGTCTCCAGCCAGTTCAGCCACTGGTCCATCCCTTCACCGCTGGTGGCGGAAATAAGGATGATTTCAATTTCTGGATTGACTTCGCGGGCGCAGGCGATGCACTTCTCAACGTCAAAGTTGAGATACGGCAACAGGTCAACTTTGTTGAGCAGCATCAGCGAGGCGGCGGCAAACATATGCGGATATTTCAGCGGTTTGTCTTCACCTTCGGTAACGGAAAGCACCGCCACTTTGTGTTTTTCACCGAGATCGAAGCTGGCCGGGCATACGAGGTTGCCAACGTTTTCGATAAACAGAATACCGTTATCGTCCAGTGGCAGACGCGGTGCGGCGTCGGCAATCATCTGTGCGTCAAGATGGCAGCCTTTACCTGTGTTCACCTGAATCGCTGGTGTGCCGGTAGCGCGAATGCGTGCGGCATCGTTCACGGTTTGCTGGTCACCTTCAATAACCGCGCACGGAACGCTGTCTTTCAGGCGCATTAGGGTTTCCGTCAGCAGGGTGGTTTTACCGGAACCTGGGCTGGAAACCAGGTTGAGCACCAGTTGCTTGCGGGCAGCAAAGCGCGCGCGGTTGCGTTCAGCCAGACGGTTGTTTTTGTCCAGCACGTCAATTTCGACTTCCAGCATCCGACGCTGGCTCATGCCCGGTGCGTGAGTGCCCGCTTCGCCATGACCGTAATGCAGGTCGCCTTCTTCAGTCTGGCTGGGGGTAAATTCAGGCGCTTTAATGCCGGTGATTTTCATCTTCGGGCGTGCCGCCGGGGCAAATGGCGCGCTACGAAACGCGGAATGAGGGTTATGTTCATCACCCTCGATATACAGGTTGCCTTCACCGCAACCGCATGTTGTACACATCGCTCACTCCTGGTCTATTTCTATCCGCCGAATCTGTAAACCGTCGTCTGCCACAATCTGTAGCATGTCACCATGACACTGTGGACAGCGGCGGACGCGCTGGGTCAATAGCGTCACATACTGTTGGCATGTTTCACACCAGCATTCGACCTCTTGTTCTTCGAGGTGCAGTTTACAACCTTCCGCCACGCTGCCGCGGCAAACCAGATCAAAACAAAAGGCAAGAGAGCTGGTTTCGACACAAGAAAATGCGCCAATTTTGAGCCAGACCCCAGTTACGCGTTTTGCGCCGTGTTTTGCGGCCTGCTGTTCGATCAATTCCAGTGCCCGTTGGCAGAGGGTTATTTCGTGCATATCGCCTCCCATTAACTATTGCCAGCTACAAGCAATAATTGTGCCAGTGTTGATTATCCCTGCGGTGAATAATGTCGATGATGTCGAAATGACACGTCGACACGGCGACGAAATTCATCTTTAGCTTAAAAATCGTTTTAATAACAATAAATTAAAAATTGGCACAGAAAATGCTTAAAGCTGGCATCTCTGTTAAACGGGTAACCTGACAATGACTATTTGGGAAATAAGCGAGAAAGCCGATTACATCGCACAGCGGCATCGTCGCCTACAGGACCAGTGGCACATCTACTGCAATTCGCTGGTTCAGGGGATCACGTTATCGAAAGCGCGCCTGCATCACGCCATGAGCTGCGCGCCGGACAAAGAACTCTGTTTCGTCCTTTTTGAACATTTTCGTATTTACGTCACCCTGGCGGATGGCTTTAACAGCCACACCATCGAGTATTACGTCGAAACAAAAGAGGGCAAACTGTGGTTTGCGCTGGGGCGTCTTGGCACTCTGCTGCTGGCGATTGCTTGCTGGCTGCTGTGGCAGCGTTATGGCACGCTGGATCTGCGCCTGCTGGATATGCGTATGCAACAGCTGCCGCTCGGTTCCGATATCTGGCTGCTCGGTGTGATTGGCTTTGGCCTGCTCGCCGGGATTATTCCGCTGCACGGCTGGGTGCCGCAGGCACATGCTAACGCCTCTGCGCCAGCTGCCGCGTTGTTTTCTACGGTAGTCATGAAAATTGGCCTGCTGGGCATTTTAACCCTGTCACTGCTGGGCGGTAATGCACCGCTGTGGTGGGGGATCGTGCTGCTGGTGCTCGGCATGATCACCGCGTTTGTCGGTGGTCTGTATGCGCTGATGGAGCACAACATCCAGCGCCTGCTGGCTTACCACACCCTGGAAAATATCGGCATTATCCTGCTGGGGCTGGGCGCTGGCGTAACGGGTATCGCGCTCGAACAACCGGCGCTGATTGCTCTTGGCCTGGTCGGTGGTCTGTACCATCTGCTTAACCATAGCCTGTTCAAAAGCGTACTGTTCCTCGGGGCGGGGAGCGTCTGGTTCCGTACCGGTCATCGCGATATCGAAAAACTCGGTGGTATTGGCAAGAAAATGCCGGTTATCTCCATCGCCATGTTAGTCGGGTTGATGGCAATGGCTGCGCTGCCGCCGCTGAACGGGTTTGCCGGGGAATGGGTTATCTATCAATCCTTTTTCAAACTGAGCAATAGTGGCGCGTTTGTTGCCCGTCTGCTGGGGCCGCTGCTCGCTGTGGGTCTGGCAATTACCGGTGCGCTGGCGGTGATGTGTATGGCGAAGTCTATGGCGTCACGTTCCTCGGCGCGCCGCGTACCAAAGAAGCCGAAAACGCCACCTGTGCGCCGCTCCTGATGAGCGTAAGCGTAGTGGCACTGGCGATTTGCTGCGTAATTGGCGGTGTTGCTGCGCCGTGGCTGCTGCCGATGCTCTCTGCTGCCGTACCTCTGCCTCTGGAGCCTGCTAACACCACCGTTTCTCAACCAATGATCACATTGCTGCTGATTGCCTGCCCGCTGCTGCCATTCATCATTATGGCGATTTGCAAAGGCGACCGCCTGCCGTCACGTTCCCGCGGTGCGGCCTGGGTGTGCGGCTACGACCATGAAAAATCAATGGTGATTACCGCTCACGGTTTTGCCATGCCGGTTAAACAGGCGTTTGCGCCAGTGCTGAAACTGCGCAAATGGCTGAATCCGGTGTCGCTGGTGCCGGGCTGGCAGTGCGAAGGTAGTGCGTTGCTGTTCCGCCGGATGGCGCTGGTTGAACTGGCGGTACTGGTGGTGATTATTGTTTCACGAGGAGCCTGAGAATGAGTGTTTTATATCCGTTAATTCAGGCGCTGGTGTTATTTGCCGTTGCGCCGCTGCTCTCCGGTATTACCCGCGTGGCGCGCGCCCGTCTGCATAACCGTCGCGGGCCGGGCGTGTTGCAGGAGTATCGCGACATTATCAAACTGCTGGGCCGCCAGAGCGTTGGCCCGGATGCCTCTGGCTGGGTGTTCCGCCTGACGCCGTATGTGATGGTGGGCGTCATGCTGACTATCGCTACTGCGCTGCCGGTGGTGACCGTCGGTTCTCCGCTGCCGCAACTGGGCGATTTGATCACCTTACTGTATCTCTTCGCCATCGCGCGTTTCTTCTTTGCCATTTCCGGTCTGGATACCGGTAGCCCGTTTACCGCTATCGGTGCGAGCCGTGAAGCGATGCTTGGCGTGCTGGTCGAACCGATGTTGCTGCTTGGTCTGTGGGTTGCCGCACAGGTTGCCGGTTCCACCAACATCAGCAACATTACCGACACCGTTTATCACTGGCCGCTGAGCCAAAGCATCCCGCTGGTGCTGGCGCTCTGCGCCTGTGCGTTCGCCACTTTTATCGAAATGGGCAAACTGCCGTTCGACCTGGCGGAAGCCGAGCAGGAGTTGCAGGAAGGTCCGCTCTCTGAGTATAGCGGCAGCGGCTTTGGCGTCATGAAATGGGGTATCAGCCTGAAACAGCTGGTGGTGTTGCAGATGTTCGTCGGGGTGTTTATTCCGTGGGGACAAATGGAAACCTTCACCGCCGGTGGACTGCTGCTGGCGCTGGTGATTGCGATCGTAAAACTGGTGGTCGGCGTCCTGGTTATCGCGCTGTTCGAAAACAGCATGGCCCGTCTGCGTCTTGATATTACTCCGCGCATTACCTGGGCTGGGTTTGGCTTTGCATTTTTAGCGTTCGTCTCCTTGCTGGCGGCGTGATTAAAGAGAGTTTGAGCATGTCTGAAGAAAAATTAGGTCAACATTATCTCGCCGCGCTGAATGAGGCATTTCCGGGCGTCGTGCTGGACCACGCCTGGCAGACCAAAGATCAGCTGACTGTCACCGTAAAGGTGAACTATCTGCCGGAAGTGGTGGAGTTTCTCTACTACAAGCAGGGGGGCTGGCTGTCGGTGCTTTTTGGTAACGACGAACGCAAACTGAATGGTCATTACGCCGTTTATTACGTGCTGTCGATGGAGAAGGGGACTAAGTGCTGGGTAACGGTTCGCGTCGAAGTTGATGCCAACAAACCGGAGTATCCGTCCGTGACGCCGCGCGTTCCGGCGGCGGTGTGGGGCGAGCGCGAAGTGCGCGATATGTACGGTTTGATTCCGGTTGGTCTGCCGGATGAACGCCGTCTGGTGCTGCCGGATGACTGGCCGGATGAACTTTATCCGCTGCGTAAAGACAGCATGGATTATCGTCAGCGTCCGGCACCGACCACCGATGCTGAAACCTACGAGTTCATCAACGAACTGGGCGACAAGAAAAACAACGTCGTGCCGATTGGTCCGCTGCACGTCACTTCTGACGAACCGGGCCACTTCCGTCTGTTCGTCGATGGCGAAAACATTATCGACGCAGACTACCGCTTGTTCTATGTCCATCGCGGTATGGAAAAACTGGCGGAAACCCGCATGGGTTATAACGAAGTGACCTTCCTCTCTGACCGTGTGTGCGGGATCTGCGGCTTCGCCCACAGCACCGCCTACACCACGTCGGTGGAAAACGCGATGGGTATTCAGGTGCCAGAACGTGCGCAGATGATCCGCGCCATTCTGCTGGAGGTGGAACGCCTGCACTCGCATCTGCTCAACCTCGGCCTCGCCTGCCACTTTACCGGCTTCGACTCCGGCTTTATGCAATTCTTCCGCGTGCGTGAAACCTCCATGAAAATGGCCGAGATCCTCACCGGTGCGCGTAAAACCTACGGCCTGAACCTGATCGGCGGGATTCGTCGCGATCTGTTGAAAGATGACATGATCCAGACCCGCCAGCTGGCGCAACAGATGCGTCGTGAAGTGCAGGAGCTGGTGGATGTGCTGCTGAGCACACCGAACATGGAACAGCGCACCGTCGGCATTGGTCGTCTGGACCCGGAAATTGCCCGCGATTTCAGTAACGTTGGCCCGATGGTCCGCGCCAGCGGACACGCTCGCGATACCCGCGCTGATCACCCGTTTGTTGGTTATGGCCTGCTGCCAATGGAAGTCCACAGCGAGCAGGGCTGCGACGTTATTTCGCGTCTGAAAGTGCGTATCAACGAAGTCTATACCGCGCTGAACATGATCGACTACGGTCTGGATAACCTGCCGGGTGGCCCGCTGATGGTGGAAGGCTTTACCTACATTCCGCACCGTTTCGCGCTGGGCTTTGCCGAAGCGCCGCGCGGTGATGATATCCACTGGAGCATGACTGGCGACAACCAGAAGCTGTACCGCTGGCGCTGCCGTGCCGCGACCTACGCGAACTGGCCGACCCTGCGCTACATGCTGCGTGGCAACACTGTTTCCGATGCGCCGCTGATTATCGGTAGCCTGGACCCTTGCTACTCCTGTACCGACCGCATGACTGTGGTCGATGTACGTAAGAAGAAGAGCAAAGTGGTGCCGTACAAAGAACTCGAGCGCTACAGCATTGAGCGTAAAAACTCGCCGCTGAAATAAGGAATCGCCATGTTTACCTTTATCAAAAAAGTTATCAAAACCGGTACGGCGACCTCGTCTTATCCGCTGGAGCCGATTGCGGTTGATAAAAACTTCCGTGGTAAGCCAGAGCAGAACCCGCAGCAGTGCATCGGCTGCGCGGCCTGCGTCAATGCCTGCCCGTCAAACGCCTTAACGGTTGAAACTGACCTCGCCACAGGAGAGCTGGCCTGGGAGTTTAATCTCGGGCGCTGCATCTTCTGTGGACGCTGCGAAGAAGTTTGCCCGACGGCGGCGATTAAGCTGTCGCAAGAGTACGAACTGGCGGTGTGGAAGAAAGAAGACTTCCTGCAACAGTCTCGCTTCGCGCTGTGCAACTGTCGCGTCTGCAATCGTCCTTTCGCCGTCCAGAAAGAGATCGACTACGCCATTGCGCTGCTTAAGCACAACGGCGACAGCCGCGCGGAAAACCACCGCGAAAGCTTTGAGACTTGCCCGGAATGTAAGCGCCAGAAATGCCTGGTGCCGTCCGACCGTATTGAACTGACTCGCCATATGAAAGAGGCCATCTGATGAGCAATTTATTAGGCCCCCGTGACGCCAACGGCATTCCGGTCCCGATGACGGTGGATGAATCCATCGCCAGCATGAAGGCGTCGTTACTGAAAAAAATCAAACGTTCTGCCTATGTTTACCGCGTGGACTGCGGCGGCTGCAACGGCTGCGAAATCGAAATTTTCGCCACTTTATCGCCGCTGTTTGATGCAGAACGCTTCGGCATTAAAGTCGTTCCTTCACCGCGTCATGCGGATATTTTACTGTTTACCGGCGCGGTCACCCGTGCAATGCGATCCCCTGCGCTGCGTGCGTGGCAGTCCGCGCCGGACCCGAAAATTTGTATCTCCTACGGTGCCTGCGGTAACAGCGGCGGGATCTTCCACGATCTCTACTGCGTGTGGGGCGGTACGGATAAAATTGTCCCTGTGGATGTTTATATCCCTGGCTGCCCGCCAACGCCTGCCGCCACGCTGTACGGCTTTGCAATGGCGCTCGGCCTGCTGGAGCAGAAAATTCACGCCCGTGGGCCGGGTGAACTGGATGAACAACCGGCGGAGATCCTGCATGGCGATATGGTGCAGCCGCTGCGCGTGAAAGTGGATCGCGAAGCACGCCGCCTGGCGGGTTATCGTTACGGTCGTCAGATTGCCGATGACTTCCTGACACAGTTAGGGCAGGGCGAAGAACAGGTTGCACGCTGGCTGGAAGCGGAAAACGATCCGCGTCTGAACGAGATTGTCAGCCATCTGAATCATGTTGTAGAAGAGGTGCGTATCCGATGAGTGAAAAGGTGGTGTTCAGTCAACTGAGCCGTAAATTTATTGATGAGA
Organism: Shigella sp. FC1567; assembly: GCF_001743015.1. NCBI lineage: Bacteria > Pseudomonadati > Pseudomonadota > Gammaproteobacteria > Enterobacterales > Enterobacteriaceae > Shigella > Shigella sp. FC1567. Next base: position 25,454 of record NZ_MIIV01000444.1, on the reverse strand, counting down.
ACGATGCCACGCCCGCCGAGGCGCAGCAGGTGGTCTATTACAGCCTGGCGATTGGTCACCACCTTGGGGTTATCGATTGCCTGGAAGCGGCGCTCACCTGCCCGTGGGATGAATATCTGGCATGGATTGCCACTCTGGAGGCGGGCAGTGAAGCCCGCCGCAAAATGGAAGGCGTACCGAAGTACGGTGAGATCGTCATCGACATTAACCATGTGCCGATGCTGGCCAACGCATTCGATAAAGCCCGGGCAGCGCAAACTTCGCAGCAGCAGGAATGGAGTACAATGCTGTTAAGTATGCTGCATGATATTCATCAGGAAAACGCCATCTATTTGATGGTGAGGAGATTGCGTGACTGACGTTTTACTCTGTGTTGGCAATAGCATGATGGGCGATGATGGCGCAGGTCCGCTGCTGGCGGAAAAGTGCGCCGCCGCGCCGAAAGGTAACTGGGTGGTGATTGACGGCGGTAGTGCACCGGAAAACGACATCGTCGCCATCCGTGAACTGCGCCCTACGCGGTTACTGATTGTCGACGCCACGGATATGGGGCTAAACCCCGGCGAGATCCGCATCATCGACCCGGATGATATCGCCGAGATGTTTATGATGACTACCCATAACATGCCTCTGAACTATCTTATCGACCAGTTGAAAGAAGATATTGGCGAAGTGATTTTCCTCGGCATACAGCCGGATATCGTCGGCTTTTACTACCCGATGACCCAGCCGATTAAAGATGCGGTAGAAACCGTTTATCAACGACTGGAAGGCTGGGAAGGGAATGGCGGCTTCGCGCAGTTAGCGGTGGAAGAAGAGTAGTTTTTCATTAAGGAATCAGGACAGGGATGTTCTTGATGGGGTGAACCAGCTCTGATGCCAAATGCTAAATTGCCCGATGCGCTGCGCTTATCGGGCCTTCCTGGTTCGTGCGACATGTAGGCCGGATAAGGCGTTCACGCCGCATCCGGCACTGTTACTTACTCTAAATCTTCCCCATTACTGGCAATCACTTTTTTATACCACCAGAACGATTTCTTACGTGTGCGCGTCAGCGTGCCGTTGCCTGCGTCGTCACGGTCTACGTAGACAAAACCGTAGCGTTTGCTCATTTCACCCGTAGAGGCGGAAACTAAATCAATACAGCCCCATGTGGTGTAGCCCATCAGCGGAATGCCATCTGCAATCGCTTCGCCCATTGCGCGGATATGTTCGCGTAAATAGCTGATGCGATAGTCATCGTTAATCTCGCCATTGGCAGCAAGTTCATCTTTTGCGCCGAGGCCGTTTTCCACCAGAAACAGCGGCTTCTGATAACGATCGTACATCATATTCATGGTGATACGCAGACCGAGTGGATCAATTCCCCAGCCCCAGTCGCTCACTTGCAGATACGGGTTACGCAGCGATTTCACCACGTTCGCCGCACTGCTGTTGTTGGCGTTCATCTCCGCCGAGGCGCAGCGCGAGGCGTAATAGCTGAAAGAGACAAAATCGACGGTGTTTTTCAGGATCTCATCATCGCCCAGCGCTTTATCTATGGTTACCCCTTTTTCGCGAAATACGCGGGCAGAGTAAGCCGGATACGCGCCGCGCGCCTGCACATCGATAAAAAACAGGTTTTCCCGATCTTTCTCCAGCGCCGCCCAGACATCTTCCGGTTTGCAGCTGTAAGGGTAGAAGTTGCCGCCCGCCAGCATACAGCCCACCTGATTTTGCGGGTTAACCTCATGGGCGATTTTGGCGGCTAGCGCACTGGCAACCAGCTGGTGATGCGCGGCCTGATATTTCACCTGATCCTGATTTTCACCTTCTTCAAACACCAGACCCGCGCCGGAGAACGGGCTATGCAACATAATGTTGATTTCATTGAAGGTTAGCCAGTATTTCACCAGACCATCAAATGCTTCAAAGCAGGTTCTGGCGTAGCGGCTGAAAAACTCCACCAGCTTGCGGTTACGCCAGGAGCCATATTCGGTGACCAGATGCATCGGCACATCGAAGTGGCACAACGTGACCAGCGGTTCGATACCGTACTTTTTACACTCTTCAAAGACAGAACGATAAAAAGCAATGCCCTGCTGATTGGGCGTGATTTCATCGCCCTGCGGAAAGAGACGGCTCCAGGCAATTGAGGTACGGAAAACCTTGAATCCCATCTCTGCCATCAGGGCGATATCTTCTTTATAACGATGATAAAAATCCGTCGCCTCATGGCTGGGATAAAACTCGTCATCGCGCAACTGAAAACGTTTTTCCAGCCCCAGTTTCACCGCCATTCGATGCTCGCCGTGTGGGATCATATCGACGGTGGTCAGCCCTTTTCCGCCTTCACGGAACGCACCTTCAGACTGGTTGGCGGCAAGCGCGCCGCCCCATAAAAAACCTTCTGGAAATACTGACATTTTCATCCTCAATTAAGACTTACTTCTTTGGCGACGGTCGGTTGTACGCTCTGATGCTTTCGCGCCTGGGCAGCCGCTTCCTCAACAGGAATATCCTCAAAGCCGAGCAACAGTGTGAGGATAAACGACAGCACCACCGCCAGCGCCATGACCGCGAACACCCAGACGATGCTCATTGGATTCGCCGGATCGAAGAATTGCACGCTGGTAAATAGCCCCGGCGCTGCCATTGAGTGGCTGGCAAGCCCCGCCATACCGGCAACCGCGCCGCAAATAAAACCGCTGATAAGACTGGCGATAAGCGGACGTTTCAGGCGGATCGCCACGCCGTATAACGCCGGTTCGGAAATCCCCGCCATAATGGCTGATGCCGCCGCAGCCAGCGCCGTCTGGCGCAGTTCCGGGTTTTTCGTTTTCCACGCCACCGCCAGTGATGAACCGCCCAGCGACAGGTTAGCGCCGATCTCTGACGGCATGACCATCCCTTCTTTGCCGGTTTCGGCAATGGTCTGAATGATGGTTGGCGTAAAGACGCGGTGCATCCCGGTCATTACCAGCAGAGGCCACAGCGCGCCCATAATGGCGACTGAAAGCCAGCCCAGATAACCATGAATGCTGTAAACCAGCGCCGAAATGGCGCTACCGATCCAGATACCAATCGGGCCAATCAGCAGGATTGCCAGCGGTGCGGCAATCAACACAATCAGCATTGGCTTGAGGAAGTTTTTGGTCACCGCCGGTGTAATGCGATCCACCCAGCGTTCGATATATGACAGGCACCAGGTCATCACCAGCGCCGGGATCACTGTGTAGGTGTATTTCACCGCGGTGACCGGAATCAGGGCAAATTCGACATGTTCACCCTGGGCCGCTTTCGCCATCAGTTCAATAAAACTCGGATGTACCAGCACACCCGCGATGGCAATCGCCAGCGACATATTGGTTTTAAATTTGATGTCGGCAGATGCCGCGACCATCAGCGGCAGGAAGAAGAAAGCACCGTCACCAATCACATTCAGAATGGTTAAGGTCGGCGATCCTTTTGTCAGCACGCCGCTCATCTCGAGGATCATCGCCAGCAGTTTGACCATCGATCCGCCGATAATCGCCGGGATCAGCGGTGACATGGTGCCGATCAGCGCATCGAGGATCCCCACACCAATGCGACGCGGCGTGAGTTTGGGTTTACCCACGGGCTGTGCGGGCTGCATATCTCCCGGCAGCAGGCTGACGACTTCCTGAAAGGCTTGTGAAACGGTATTGCCGATAATCACCTGACACTGGTTGTCACTACGTACCACGCCGAGCACGCCGGGGATGGTTTTTAACGTCGGGCTGTCGATAAGCTGGTCATCTTTGATAACAAAGCGCAAACGCGTCATACAGTGCGTGACCGCCGAGATGTTATCAACGCCGCCCAGTGCCGCTATCTCCGAGCGTGCCAGCGCCGCATAATTTTTGGCCATCGGATTTTATCCTGTTATCAGTAGGGTAGATGTAGTTGTTATCAGTCGACGTAACGGAAAAATGCCGATGCTGAAACGGAATTAGGAAACCGGTTTCACAAAATCATGAATAGTTGTCACTAAATAAGCAAGAGAGTTAATTATTCATTTTTTATATTTGTGAAACCGGTCACCTGAATATTTTTCCCGCCGATTGCGCAAGGACAATCGGCAAACGGTGCAGTACACTGCGTTGATTGCGTGTAAAGGGATGAAAATGATGACGACGATGCTGGAAGTGGCGAAGCGCGCCGGGGTTTCAAAAGCGACCGTTTCCCGCGTGCTTTCAGGTAATGGCTACGTCAGCCAGGAGACTAAAGATCGCGTGTTTCAGGCGGTAGAAGAGAGCGGTTACCGCCCAAACTTGCTGGCGCGCAATCTGTCGGCGAAGAGTACTCAGACGCTGGGGCTGGTAGTGACCAACACGCTTTACCACGGCATTTATTTTAGTGAATTACTCTTTCATGCCGCGCGAATGGCGGAAGAGAAAGGGCGGCAGTTGCTATTGGCAGATGGTAAACACAGCGCCGAAGAAGAGCGCCAGGCGATTCAGTATCTGCTGGATTTGCGCTGCAACGCCATTATGATTTACCCGCGTTTTTTAAGCGTGGATGAGATCGATGACATCATTGACGCGCACAGTCAGCCGATAATGGTGCTTAATCGCCGCCTGCGCAAAAACAGCAGCCATAGCGTCTGGTGCGATCATAAACAGACCAGCTTTAATGCCGTGGCAGAGTTGATAAACGCCGGACATCAGGAGATTGCTTTCCTTACCGGCTCGATGGATTCCCCCACCAGCATTGAACGTCTTGCTGGGTATAAAGACGCGCTGGCGCAGCATGGTATTGCGCTCAATGAAAAACTTATCGCTAACGGTAAATGGACGCCCGCCAGCGGGGCCGAAGGGGTAGAAACGTTGCTCGAACGTGGGGCTAAATTTAGCGCGTTAGTTGCCAGTAACGACGATATGGCGATAGGTGCGATGAAAGCGTTGCACGAGCGCGGCGTAGCGGTGCCAGAGCAGGTGTCAGTTATCGGATTCGATGATATCGCAATTGCCCCCTATATCGTTCCGGCGCTCTCCAGCGTAAAAATTCCGGTGACTGAGATGATTCAGGAAATTATTGGACGGCTGATTTTTATGCTCGATGGCGGGGATTTCTCACCGCCGAAAACCTTCAGCGGAAAACTGATCCACCGCGACTCACTCATTGCTCTTTCGCGATAAACATTGTCATCACATGTCATCGTCACTAGTGTCGATGACATCTTTTTTCCTGCATTACAGAAATTAATTTCCTTAAATAACAGTGAATTAAAAACTGGCATGATTTGTGAATGTATCGGCGCATTAACTGTCATTGCTGGAGAATTTGATGAACCGTTTCATCATTGCTGACGCGAGTAAATGTATTGGTTGCCGTACCTGTGAAGTGGCGTGCGTGGTTTCTCATCAGGAAAATCAGGACTGTGCATCGCTGACCCCGGAAACATTTTTACCGCGTATCCATGTCATTAAAGGTGTGAACATTTCCACGGCGACAGTTTGCCGTCAGTGTGAAGATGCACCGTGCGCTAACGTCTGCCCGAATGGTGCTATCAGCCGTGATAAAGGGTTTGTTCATGTGATGCAGGAACGTTGCATTGGTTGCAAAACCTGCGTTGTGGCTTGCCCGTATGGCGCGATGGAAGTGGTGGTACGTCCGGTGATTCGCAACAGCGGCGCGGGGCTGAATGTACGGGCTGACAAAGCCGAAGCCAATAAATGTGACCTGTGCAACCATCGTGAAGACGGCCCGGCGTGTATGGCGGCTTGCCCGACTCATGCGCTGATTTGTGTCGATCGTAATAAACTTGAACAACTGAGTGCAGAAAAACGCCGCCGTACGGCGCTGATGTTCTAAAAATCTTACAGAACTGTTCTGGCATCAAAGGAATTCCCGGAAATATTCGTAGAATACGGAGCAGGCGGTATCGCCGACCTGTGACTGCCGGATGCGACGCTGTCGTGTCCGGCTGGGCGGGTTACGCAATTCATGATGGCGGGAATAACTCAATGGCAAAAAACACATCTTGCGGTGTCCAACTGCGTATTCGTGGCAAAGTGCAGGGCGTCGGTTTTCGTCCGTTTGTCTGGCAGCTGGCACAGCAATTAAATCTTCACGGCGATGTCTGTAATGACGGCGATGGCGTAGAAGTCCGGCTGCGGGAAGACCCGGAAACGTTTCTTGTTCAATTGCATCAGCACTGCCCGCCGCTGGCGCGTATTGATAGCGTCGAGCGTGAGCCGTACATCTGGTCACAACTGCCCACTGAGTTCACCATCCGCCAGAGCGCGGGAGGTGCCATGAATACGCAAATTGTCCCGGATGCCGCTACTTGCCCTGCTTGCCTTGCCGAAATGAATACCCCAGGCGAACGGCGTTATCGTTATCCGTTTATCAACTGTACCCACTGCGGCCCGCGTTTCACCATTATTCGCGCCATGCCTTACGACCGCCCGTTTACCGTGATGGCGGCGTTTCCGTTGTGTCCGGCTTGTGACAAAGAGTACCGCGACCCGCTCGATCGTCGCTTCCACGCCCAGCCGGTGGCCTGCCCGGAGTGTGGCCCGCATCTTGAATGGGTAAGTCATGGTGAACATGCAGAACAAGAGGCGGCATTACAGGCGGCTATCGCACAGTTAAAAATGGGCAACATTGTCGCCATCAAAGGGATTGGCGGATTTCATCTTGCCTGCGATGCACGTAACAGTAACGCGGTGGCGACACTTCGGGCGCGCAAACATCGCCCGGCGAAACCGCTGGCGGTCATGTTGCCAGTGGCTGACGGTTTACCAGACGCTGCGCGCCAGTTGCTTACCACGCCCGCCGCGCCGATTGTGCTGGTGGATAAAAAATACGTTCCTGAGCTTTGTGATGATATCGCCCCTGACCTTAACGAAGTCGGGGTAATGTTGCCTGCGAACCCGCTCCAGCATTTGCTGTTACAGGAACTGCAATGCCCGCTGGTGATGACCTCCGGCAACCTGAGCGGTAAACCACCAGCTATCAGCAACGAACAGGCGCTGGCGGATTTGCAGGGCATTGCCGACGGATTCTTGATACATAACCGCGACATCGTGCAGCGGATGGATGATTCGGTGGTGCGCGAAAGCGGCGAAATGCTGCGCCGTTCGCGGGGGTATGTGCCGGATGCGCTGGCTTTGCCTCCGGGCTTTAAAAATGTTCCGCCTGTGCTGTGTCTCGGAGCGGATCTGAAAAATACCTTCTGCCTGGTGCGCGGTGAACAAGCGGTGTTGAGTCAGCATCTGGGCGATTTAAGTGACGATGGCATCCAGATGCAGTGGCGCGAAGCGTTACGCCTGATGCAAAACATCTACGATTTTACCCCGAAATACGTTGTGCATGACGCGCATCCGGGCTATGTCTCCAGCCAGTGGGCGCGTGAAATGAATCTGCCGACGCAAACGGTACTGCATCATCATGCCCATGCAGCGGCGTGTCTGGCAGAGCATCAGTGGCCGCTGGATGGCGGTGATGTCATTGCTTTGACGCTCGACGGTATCGGTATGGGGGAGAACGGCGCTTTGTGGGGCGGCGAGTGCCTGCGGGTGAACTATCGCGAATGTGAGCACCTGGGCGGCTTGCCTGCAGTGGCGCTTCCGGGTGGCGATTTGGCAGCGAAGCAGCCGTGGCGAAACCTGCTGGCGCAGTGCCTGCGCTTTGTGCCGGAGTGGCAGAATTACCCTGAAACAGCAAGTGTGCAACAGCAAAACTGGAGCGTGCTGGCGCGGGCCATTGAGCGTGGAATTAACGCGCCGCTGGCGTCATCGTGTGGGCGGTTGTTCGATGCAGTGGCGGCGGCACTGGGCTGTGCGCCAGCCACGTTAAGTTATGAAGGTGAAGCGGCTTGTGCTCTGGAGGCGCTCGCAGCCTCATGCCACGGAGTGACGCATCCGGTGACGATGCCGCTGGTGGACAATCAACTGGATCTCGCCGCTTTCTGGCAGCAGTGGCTGAACTGGCAGGCACAGGTTAATCAACGCGCGTGGGCGTTTCATGATGCGCTGGCGCAGGGTTTTGCCGCGTTGATGCGTGAGCAGGCCACGATGCGTGGTATCACTACGCTGGTATTTAGCGGCGGGGTTATTCATAACCGTTTGCTGCGTGCACGTCTGGCGCATTATCTCGCTGATTTCACATTGCTCTTTCCACAGAGTTTACCGGCGGGTGATGGCGGTTTGTCTCTGGGGCAGGGGGTTATTGCTGCGGCGCGTTGGTTAGCGGGTGAAGTCCAGAACGGATAAAACGTGTTGCATTTGGACACCATTGCCGATGCGGCGTAAACGCCTTATCCGGCCTACACATGCGTCCCCGTAGGTCGGATAAGACGCGCTAGCGTCGCATCCGACATTTTAGGCACAGTAGCCCACCTACATCGGCAATGTTTTCAACAATCCAAATGCCTCTTTCATCCGATCCTCACTGACCACAAAGGCGCGAAGCTGGTCAGCATCGTCAACACCGCGAGCCACCATTCCCTAGCGTTCGGTATTAATTTGCCAGCGTAAATCCTGACGCTGGGTTTCGCCTGCCAGATGCAGCGGTAATTCCGGCGTTTTGATTTTCACCAGCATCGTCGGTAGTTTCAGCGGCGTGTTATTGCCGAGAAGATTTTTTGCCAGCACCATCGCGCTAAGTTGAATCGGCTGCAGGAATGGCAGTACCTGACCGTTGATTTCCGCGTAATCGCCCAGCGCATAAATATCGTCATTACTGGTTTGCAGATAACTATCGACGCAAACGCCGCGATTAATCGTCAGCCCGGCGCGTCGTGCCAGGGCTGTTTCCGGGCGCAGTCCGGTGGCGGCAATTACCGCATCCACTTCGATACTACGCTGGTGGTCCAGCGTTGCCAGAATGCCAGAATCCGTTTTTTCCAGCCCCTGTAACTGAGATTTCAACAGCAGATGAACGCCCATCTCCGTCAACCGATGCTGCAAGCGGCTGCTTACTTCCGGTGGCATTAACGACGCCAGAATACTGGCAGCGTTGTCGATTAGCGTGACCGCTTTGCCTGCACGACAAAAATCCATCGCCAGTTCGCTACCAATCAAACCACCGCCAACAATCAACACGCGTCGGGCATCCCGCAGTTGCGTTTCACAGGCGCGATACTCTTGCTGACTATTTAACGTCAGCATTAACTCACGCCCAGGCACAGGCGGGACAAAGGCACTGGCACCGGTTGCCAGTACTAGCTTGTCGTATTGCCACTGATTATTCTGGCTTTTCACCACACGGGCTTCGGCATCGATATCCGTCACCCAGGTTTGTGGAAACAGGTGCAGATTAAACTGCTCGGCAAATTCACCCGCCGTCTGGCGGGTAAGGTCATCGGCACGTTGCCCCTGACTGATAACATGGCTGAGGTCAGGTTTGTTGTACTCATCCATGCTGTCGGCGGCAATCAGGGTTAATGGAATAGTGGCGTCCTGTTTGCGAATATTTTTCACCAGTTGGCGGGCGGCGAAGCCCGAACCGATGATCACAATGCCGTTACTCATTTTGCCTCCGATGCCAGTTCTTCAAAGACGTCTTTGCCGAGGGAGCATTCCGGGCAGAGGAAGTTATCCGGGACTTCACTCCACGGCGTTCCTGGCGCAACGTCCTGCATTGGCTCGCCTTTTGCCGGATCGTAAATCCACTGGCAGACGCTGCACTGCATCCGTGGGCCGAGGTCAGCCGTCGTGGTGGCAGAGGTTTCTTCTTTGACTACCTTATTCACCGTGCTCTGCGGCAGCGGCGCGAGCGCCCACTGACGGGCGATTTCGCGACCGTGTTCACGGCATAACTCCAGAGCGTCCTGGTCTGGTCGCCATTTCGCTTTCAGGCTAAGCGACATTTCGAAACCCGCATCCTGCAGGCGCGTGGAAAGACGATCCACCGCACCGCCGCTCCAGCCGTGAGAGCCGAAAGCACTGGCGCGTTTGTTACGGAAGCGTAAACCAGTCATCTCCTCCACCAGCCCGGCGATTTTCGGCATCATCACGTTATTCATCGTCGAAGTGCCGACCAGCACGCCTTTTGAGCGGAAGACATTGGTCAGGATTTCGTTTTTATCGCTTCGGGCGACGTTGAAAATTTTCACCGCCACGCGTGGGTCGGTTTCCGCAATCCCCTGGGCGATAGCGTCAGCCATCATGCGGGTGTTATTCGACATGGTGTCGTAGAAAATGGTGATTCTGTCTTCCTGATAATCAGCCGCCCATTTCAGGTACAGCTCGACAATTTGCGTCGGGTTATCGCGCCATACCACGCCGTGAGAGGTCGCTATCATATCGACTGGTAAGTTAAAGCCCAGGATCTCGGTAATTTTCGGTGTTACCAGGCGGCTGAACGGCGTCAGGATATTGGCGTAGTAACGCTGGCACTGCTCGAAAAGCTCCGTCTGATCCACTTCATCGTTGAACAGATGCTCGTCGCAGTAGTGCTGACCGAAAGCATCGTTACTGAACAGCACCGCGTCGCCTGTCAGGTAAGTCATCATGCTGTCCGGCCAGTGCAGCATTGGCGTTTCGACAAAAATGAGCTGTTTGCCGTTGCCGATATCCAGCGTGTCACCAGTTTTCACCACATTAAAATTCCACTCCGGATGATGGTGATGACCATTTATCGAGTCGATAGCATTGGCAGTACAGTAAATCGGCGTATCGGGAATTTGCGCCATCAGTTCGGTCAGCGCCCCAGCGTGGTCCTCTTCTGCATGGTTAATCACGATGTAATCGATATCCGCCAGATCGATTTCATTACGCAGGTTCTGCACAAATTCGCGGCTGAATTTATGGTCGACGGTGTCGATCAGCACGTTTTTTTCTTCGCGGATGAGGTAGCTGTTGTAACTGCTGCCGCGCAGCGTTTTATATTCCGTACCGTGAAAATCACGCACTTCCCAGTCACGTTGACCAACCCAATGAATGTTATTTTTCACCACAATAGACATAGCAACCTCAATTTATTCAGCGTGTTCTAAAAAGATGTCTTGCTAATTGCAGATTACGTGCCAGTTTTTTATCTGATTGTTTTTACTCTATAAATAAAATTATGCTCATTAATGAGTAGTCAAAATGACTATCAATCAAATGGTCGATATGACAATATCTATAGTCAAATTGACAGTGAGGCAAAGATGAGTTTTTCCGTTGATGTGCTGGCGAATATCGCCATCGAATTGCAGCGTGGGATTGGTCATCAGGATCGTTTTCAGCGCCTGATCACCACGCTACGTCAGGTGCTGGAGTGCGATGCGTCTGCGTTGCTACGTTACGATTCGCGGCAGTTTATTCCGCTTGCCATCGACGGTCTGGCAAAGGGTGTACTCGGTAGACGCTTTGCGCTGGAAGGGCATCCACGGCTGGAAGCGATTGCCCGCGCCGGGGATGTGGTGCGCTTTCCCGCAGACAGCGAATTGCCCGATCCCTATGACGGTTTGATTCCTGGGCAGGAGAGTCTGAAGGTTCACGCCTGCGTTGGTCTGCCATTGTTTGCCGGGCAAAACCTGATCGGCGCACTGACGCTCGACGGGATGCAGCCCGATCAGTTCGATGTTTTCAGCGACGAAGAGCTACGGCTGATTGCTGCGCTGGCGGCGGGAGCGTTAAGCAATGCGTTGCTGATTGAACAACTGGAAAGCCAGAATATGATGCCAGGCGATGCCACGCCGTTTGAAGCGGTGAAACAGACGCAGATGATTGGCTTGTCCCCTGGCATGACGCAACTGAAAAAAGAGATTGAGATTGTGGCGGCGTCCGATCTCAACGTCCTGATCAGCGGTGAGACGGGAACCGGTAAGGAGCTGGTGGCGAAAGCGATTCATGAAGCCTCGCCACGGGCGGTGAATCCGCTGGTCTATCTCAACTGTGCTGCACTGCCGGAAAGTGTGGCGGAAAGTGAGTTGTTCGGGCATGTGAAAGGAGCGTTTACTGGCGCTATCAGTAACCGCAGCGGGAAGTTTGAAATGGCGGATAACGGCACTCTGTTTCTGGATGAGATCGGCGAGTTGTCGTTGGCATTGCAGGCCAAGCTGCTGAGGGTGTTGCAGTATGGCGATATTCAGCGCGTTGGCGATGACCGTAGTTTGCGGGTCGATGTGCGCGTGCTGGCGGCGACTAACCGCGACTTACGCGAAGAGGTGCTGGCAGGGCGATTTCGCGCTGACTTGTTTCATCGCCTGAGCGTGTTTCCACTTTCGGTGCCGCCGCTGCGTGAGCGGGGCGATGATGTCATTCTGCTGGCGGGGTATTTCTGCGAACAGTGTCGTTTGCGGCTGGGGCTCTCCCGCGTGGTATTAAGTGCCGGAGCGCGAAATTTACTGCAACACTATCGTTTTCCGGGGAACGTGCGCGAACTGGAACATGCTATTCATCGGGCGGTAGTGCTGGCGAGAGCCACCCGCAACGGCGATGAAGTGATTCTTGAGGCGCAACATTTTGCTTTTCCTGAGGTGACGTTGCCGCCGCCAGAAGCGGCGGCGGTGCCCGTTGTTAAGCAAAACCTGCGTGAAGCGACAGAAGCGTTCCAGCGTGAAACTATTCGCCAGGCACTGGCACAAAATCATCATAACTGGGCTGCCTGCGCGCGGATGCTGGAAACCGACGTCGCCAACCTGCATCGGCTGGCGAAACGTCTGGGAATGAAGGATTAAATAATCCCGGCCTGATAGAAATCCTGCAGGTTAATTGCGCCGGTGAGTTTGCCGTTTTCATCCACCACCGGTGCGGCAGTGATTTTGCGCTTCATCAGGATCTCTTTGGCGTCGATGGCGCGACTTTGCGCCTGTAACGTGGTGCCGCCTGTCGTCATCGCTTCATTAACTGGCGTGGTGAGTGCGCCGCCGCCTACCAGCCAGCGACGTAAATCGCCGTCGGTAAAGACGCCTTGTACCTGTTGTTGAGCGTCACATACCGCCACCAGCCCCAGACCGGTGCGGCTGAGTTCCAGCATCGCATCCATCACGCTGGCGGTTAACGCCACCTGTGGGATGGCATCGTCACGGCGCATCAGATGATGCACTTTATTCAGCAAGCGAGCGCCCAGTGCCCCGGCTGGGTGGGAGCGGGCAAAATCTTCTTCATTAAATCCGCGCGCCTGCATGACCGCCATCGCCAGCGCGTCACCCATCATCAGGGTATTGACGGTGCTGGAGGTCGGCGCAAGGTGCATCGGGCAGGCTTCGCGTTCTACGGAGATATCCAGCACCGCTTTTGCCGCCAGGCCCAGCGGTGACGTCGGTTTGCCGGTCATCGCCAGCAGCGCGATAGATTTATCTTCCAGACGCGGAATAATCAGATCCAGTTCCTTCGCGCCACCGGAGTAAGAGATAAACAGCATCACATCGCGGCTTTCAATCATCCCCAGATCGCCGTGCAGTGCTTCTGCCGGATGGACAAAAAAAGCCGGTGTGCCGGTACTGGCAAGTGTTGCGGCGATTTTCTTACCAATGTGGCCCGATTTGCCAATTCCCGAAACCACCACTTTGCCTTCGCAGTGCAGGATGATATTGGCGGCGCGAACAAAATCATCGCCCAGACGTTCCGGTAAACGGCTTGCTTCCTGCAACTCCAGCATTAACGTCTGACGTCCCGCGTTCAGTAGTGCTTCACTCATTGCTCTCTCCGGTTATGATCACATCGATCCCTTTCTCTTCCAGCGCCTGACGAAACGCCGGATCGATACCTGCGTCGGTAATCAGCTTATCGACGCTTTCAAGACTGCAAACTACGTTGGGGCTTTTACGGCCAAACTTTGATGAGTCCGCCATCAAAATCACTTCGCGCGCGGCATTGCACATTGCCTTACTGACGGTATAAACCTCGTTGAAGGTGGTTACGCCCGCATTGAGATCGATGCCGTCGGTGCCCATAAACAATTTATCGAAACTGAAATGTTCGAAGGCATTCTCTGCCAGCTGTCCGTGAAATGAGGCCGATTTTTTACGAAACGTTCCGCCTGGCATCAGGATAGTTTGTTCGTTATCCAGTTCGGATAGCGCATTGACGATATGCAGGCTGTTGGTCATCACCGTGATGTTATTAAAGCGCGAGAGCAGGGGAACCATCTGCAAAACGGTACTGCCAGCATCAAGAATGATCGAATCGCCATCATGGATAAAACTAACGGCAGCTTCTGCAATCAGCTCTTTCTTGTGGGTGTTGATGAGTGTTTTATGATCGATAGGCGGATCGGATTCCTCTTTATTCAACACCACTCCGCCATAAGTACGAATGACGGTTCCGGCATGTTCCAGAATGACCAGATCTTTGCGAATGGTTGTGCCTGTGGTGTCAAAGTATTGCGCCAATTCTTCAACCGAGCATTTACCCTGCTTTTGCAGATACTCCAGAATGGCGGCCTGACGCTGACGAGGTTTCATGGGCGTGATTACCTGATTTAGGTTTCAAAATGATAACTTCGCAAGCAAGTAACATTCACAACGAAATTATCCACGTTTCAGTTTAAGCGCCAATGATAGAGCATTCTGTGATAGTGGATCATGGGGAAAGATCACATCGGGCTGTAAATCACCCGCATGCATACCGGTAATTGCGGGAATTTTTTGCGGTCGGGCGAAGACGGTCAGTCCTTTCATAAACAAGGTGTCGACGATGCGCTGCTGATCGTCCAGCCGATGGCGACCACGACCCGCGGTTTAAAGCGCCCGCTGGAACGACCCACGCCAACCCGCCCTTGCTGGCATAGTGTGTCGAAGGCACGGTTAAAACGAGAAATTTGCCAGCCGCCTAAGGCCAGTTGCGCACACCAGGCGATAACGGCGACGGTGATGAGTGCGGATACCATAACTTTTCCTTAATGTAGTGGCGGAAGTCCTGTATGCCTGATGAGCGTAGCGCATCAGGCATTCTATAGTCTCACGAGATCCTTAATGGATCTCCGCTGTTGATCAGAACATCACCTGACCGCCGGTGACATTGATCGACTGTCCGGTGCAGTACGACGCCTTAGGACTGGCGTAGAACAGCAGCATATTCAGCACATCTTGATAATCGCAGCCGCGTTTGAGCGGTACTTTGTCAATGTAATACTGCTCGACTTGATCCGGTTTGATACCCAGCTTGGTCGCGTATTGTGGCAACAGTGACTGGAACATCGGCGATTTCAGCAGGTTACCGAGCATCAGTGAATGCACCGTAATGCCGTACTCCACCAGATCCAGCGCCAGTGATTGAGTCAGCCCGACGCCACCAAATTTCGCTGCGCTGTAGCCAGAGTTGTGTTTGCTGCCCACTTTGCCGGATTTCGAGTTGATCTGAATAATGCGACCCTGAATCCCGTCGCGGATCATCAAACGCGAAAATTCACGGGCACACAGGAAATAACCCACCAGATTCACTTGTAGCGAACGGTCAAAATCGCCGAGCTGGAAGTCGCTGATAAAGGCTGCTTTTGCTATTCCGGCGCTATAGACCAGCAAATCCACGCGACCAAAGATTTCATCTACCCCACGAGAGAGCGCCAGAACGCTTTGCTCGCTAGTGGCGTCAGCACCAAAACCGTACGCCATACTTTCACCATATTCGGCGTTAATTTCTTGTGCCACATTTGCGGCTTTGTCGCTCTGAATATCGACAACCGCGACGCGATACCCCTCGGCAACCAGACCGTGGCACAGGAACGCGCCTAAGGTTTGCCCACCACCGATGACAACGGCAACCTGATTCATTTTTTACTCCTTAACAGATTCAAACTTCAAAACCGATCCCGGCGCGATATCGTCGGGTACAGGGCCTGCCACATGGACAGTGCCCGGAAATTCCGCTTCGTTTAAACCATCGAAGCGCAGGGTGACATGACCCAGTTCGCGAAGGTTGTCTTCCGCCACGCTGCCAACAGCGGTCACCGGATAGCGATGCTGCCCGAGCGTAAATTGCAAACCGGGATGGAGTGCACCTTTCAACTCGCCGTGGCAATGAATGAAGCAATACTCTTCGAGGTCCGCTGGCGCGCCTTCACGAAAGGTGATGAGCATCTGGTCGCTGAGGGCGTCAGTGGCACTCGCGCCGATACGGGTGATGGTGGTCTTATAAATAACGGTCATGTTTCAGCCTCTATTGATAGATAAAACCGGAGACAAACCAGGCGATCAGTACAGTCGTGCGCCGGTTAAAAAGCGGCTCACCAGTACAGAAGGGACACCGACGCGAACCGTGTCCTGACGGGCTTCCGCCAGCGACAAACCGACCGGGATGAAGTCGCAGGCCGCCTGCGCGTTGATGGCAAACAGTGCCGGTAAAGCCAGATGCGGCGGAATATTGCCGAGACCAATCTGCACGCCAATCAATACGCCGATAACCTGTGCGATAACTGCGCCTGGGCCGAGGAAAGGTGAAAGCAGTGGGAAGGAGCAGATGAGCGCCAGCATGACCAGACCCAGTGGATGGCTCGCCAGCGGAGCAAGACCGTGGGCAATCCAGTCACCAAGGCCAGAAGCCATAATGATGCCAATGAGCGCCGAGACGAATGCCATAAACGGCAGAATGGTTTTTAATACAGTGTCGATGGTGTCACGACCAGATTGAAACAGCACCGCAACGGCGGACCCCATGCCCATGCCCATTCCCACCTTCGCCAGTAAACCATCGCTTTGTTCGGTGATTTTCTTACTGGTGTCATAGTCACGGCCCACGGAAGAGGGTTGTGGTGTCGCATCACCCACTACAGTGATGTTTTCTTCTTTTACGCCAGAGACATAAATATCTTCCACAATGTACTGCGCCAGCGGACCGGACTTGCCCGTCGAGTGGATATTAATGGTGGGAATACGTCGTTTCGGATAGATGCCGCAGCGTAATGTGCCGCCACAGTCGATTACCGCGACACCAATTTCCGCCTCCGCGGGTTCACCTTCTTTAAATCCGTCAATAGCCTGCCAGCCAGTAAGTTGTGCCAGTTTGTCAACAATCGCAGGCCGGGTACCGGCGGTGATATAGACGATTTTTTTGCCCGGCGTGGCTTCCAGCTCAAGCGGCCGCCCCAGCCACCCGTTCCTTTTTCGATCCGAATACGCGTCATGATGTTGCTCCTGCCAGGTGAACTTTTTGTTCAAGTTGAATGCCCATCTTTTTCTCAAAAATGGCGGTGGTCAGATCGGTCACCCAGCCGCGAAAGAAGTTGGTGACCAGACCAACCAGCAGATAGCTCACCGCCAGTGGGCCAAGTGGCAGGTTCAGCGTTGTCAGACCGCTGGCAATGCCAAGATAAACAAACAGTTCGCCAGGGTTGATATGGGGAAAGAGGCCATTCATTGAGTGGCAGCTATAAGAGGCCGCCGCGTAGTAGCTGGGTTTGTACTTTTCCGGCATAAAGCGACCCTGGCTTAAGGTCATCGGATTGCAAAAGACAAACGTGCCAATGCACGGTAGCAGCAGGTAACGGGAAACAGGGTTACCGGCGCAACGTTGAGCAAAACGTTCAATACGATGCTGACCGATAAAATTAATCAGTGCGTTCATGATAACCAGCAGGCTAATCAACAGCGGAAGAATGCCGGTCACCATCCCGGTAAACACCTCTCCGCCCTTTTGGAACAGCCCGATAAACCACTCTGCACCATGAGTAATGGTTTCTATCATTGTTCTCTCCTTCAGGATTTATTGTTTTATTACCAAACGGCAACCTAATCTAATCAGATTGAAAGATTTAAAAGTGTTATTTTAATCTAAAAATGAAAGATAAATATTTTAATTTGGAAGTTTGAGTAAAAGGATAGCGAGGGGAATGAGTTGAGTTATGTAAAGTCCGTATCGGGCAGTGACTACCGCTTCCTTGTGCGGGGCGTGATGCTTTACCATACTTGCCCCTGGTTGAATCTGTTAAATGGCCCCCTCATGTTCAAGCGTCGTTATGTAACATTGCTTCCCCTTTTTGTGTTGCTTGCCGCCTGTAGCAGCAAGCCAAAACCTACTGAGACTGAAACGACCACCGGAACGCCGTCTGGCGGCTTCCTGCTTGAGCCGCAGCACAATGTGATGCAGATGGGCGGCGATTTCGCTAATAACCCGAATGCCCAGCAGTTCATCGACAAAATGGTGAACAAACACGGTTTCGATCGTCAGCAGTTGCAGGAAATTCTCTCCCAGGCGAAGCGTCTGGATTCGGTACTGCGGCTGATGGATAACCAGGCACCAACCACATCGGTGAAACCGCCATCAGGTCCGAACGGCGCATGGCTGCGTTATCGCAAAAAATTTATTACGCCGGACAACGTGCAGAACGGTGTGGTTTTCTGGAATCAGTATGAAGATGCGTTGAATCGCGCGTGGCAGGTGTATGGCGTACCGCCGGAAATTATCGTCGGGATTATCGGCGTTGAAACCCGCTGGGGGCGCGTGATGGGGAAAACTCGCATCCTCGATGCGCTGGCAACGCTGTCATTTAACTACCCACGCCGCGCGGAGTATTTCTCTGGCGAGCTGGAAACCTTCCTGCTGATGGCGCGCGACGAGCAGGACGATCCGCTCAATCTGAAAGGTTCCTTTGCCGGGGCGATGGGCTACGGACAGTTTATGCCGTCGTCTTACAAACAATATGCGGTAGATTTCAGCGGCGACGGGCATATCAACCTGTGGGATCCGGTTGATGCGATCGGTAGCGTGGCGAACTATTTCAAAGCGCACGGCTGGGTGAAAGGCGATCAGGTCGCGGTAATGGCAAACGGTCAGGCTCCAGGCTTGCCAAATGGCTTCAAAACCAGGTACAGCATTTCGCAGCTTGCCACGGCAGGTTTAACGCCACAGCAGCCGCTGGGCAACCATCAACAAGCCAGCCTGCTGCGTCTGGATGTCGGTACCGGTTACCAGTACTGGTACGGTCTGCCGAACTTCTACACCATTACCCGTTATAACCACAGCACCCATTACGCAATGGCGGTCTGGCAGTTAGGACAAGCCGTGGCGCTGGCGCGCGTGCAGTAACTATTTGCAAGAGGGGGGCGTGAGCTTCCCTCTGGCTAATCAGCTTTTTTCTGAATCCTCCTCGTAAAATTGCAACGCCAACACCATCTTCCTGACGAAAGTGCTATCTTGTCCGGCATAAATTTTTGACTGACAGAGGTTGTGATGACTGACAGTGAACTGATGCAGTTAAGTGAACAGGTTGGGCAGGCGCTGAAAGCCCGTGGCGCAACCGTAACAACTGCCGAGTCTTGTACCGGTGGTTGGGTAGCGAAAGTGATTACCGATATTGCCGGTAGCTCCGCCTGGTTTGAACGCGGATTTGTCACCTACAGTAACGAAGCCAAAGCGCAGATGATCGGCGTACGCGAAGAGACGCTGGCGCAGCATGGCGCGGTGAGTGAACCCGTCGTGGTGGAAATGGTGATAGGCGCACTGAAAGCGGCTCGTGCTGATTATGCCGTGTCTATTAGTGGTATCGCCGGGCCGGATGGCGGCAGTGAAGAGAAGCCTGTCGGCACCGTCTGGTTTGCTTTTGCCACTGCCCGCGGTGAAGGCATTACCCGGCGGGAATGCTTCAGCGGCGACCGTGATGCGGTGCGTCGTCAGGCTACTGCGTATGCATTGCAGACCTTGTGGCAACAATTTCTACAAAACACTTGATACTGTATGAACATACAGTATAATTACTTCAACAGAACATATTGACTATCCGGTATTACCCGGCATGACAGGAGTAAAAATGGCTATCGACGAAAACAAACAGAAAGCGTTGGCGGCAGCACTGGGCCAGATTGAGAAACAATTTGGTAAAGGCTCCATCATGCGCCTGGGTGAAGACCGTTCCATGGATGTGGAAACCATCTCTACCGGTTCGCTTTCACTGGATATCGCGCTTGGGGCAGGTGGTCTGCCGATGGGCCGTATCGTCGAAATCTACGGACCGGAATCTTCCGGTAAAACCACGCTGACGCTGCAGGTGATCGCCGCAGCGCAGCGTGAAGGTAAAACCTGTGCGTTTATCGATGCTGAACACGCGCTGGACCCAATCTACGCACGTAAACTGGGCGTCGATATCGACAACCTGCTGTGCTCCCAGCCGGACACCGGCGAGCAGGCACTGGAAATCTGTGACGCCCTGGCGCGTTCTGGTGCAGTAGACGTTATCGTCGTTGACTCCGTGGCGGCACTGACGCCGAAAGCGGAAATCGAAGGCGAAATCGGCGACTCTCACATGGGCCTTGCGGCACGTATGATGAGCCAGGCGATGCGTAAGCTGGCGGGTAACCTGAAGCAGTCCAACACGCTGCTGATCTTCATCAACCAGATCCGTATGAAAATTGGTGTGATGTTCGGTAACCCGGAAACCACTACCGGTGGTAACGCGCTGAAATTCTACGCCTCTGTTCGTCTCGACATCCGTCGTATCGGCGCGGTGAAAGAGGGCGAAAACGTGGTGGGTAGCGAAACCCGCGTGAAAGTGGTGAAGAACAAAATCGCTGCACCGTTTAAACAGGCTGAATTTCAGATCCTCTACGGCGAAGGTATCAACTTCTACGGCGAACTGGTTGACCTGGGCGTAAAAGAGAAGCTGATCGAGAAAGCAGGCGCGTGGTACAGCTACAAAGGTGAGAAGATCGGTCAGGGTAAAGCGAATGCAACTGCCTGGCTGAAAGATAACCCGGAAACCGCGAAAGAGATCGAGAAGAAAGTACGTGAGTTGCTGCTGAGCAACCCGAACTCAACGCCGGATTTCTCTGTAGATGACAGCGAAGGCGTAGCAGAAACTAACGAAGATTTTTAATCGTTCGTTATTGATGATAATAGATAATGTGTGCACGGACGGTCCCCTCGCCCCTTTGGGGAGAGGGTTAGGGTGAGGGGAACAGGCCAGCACTGGCGTGAAAAATTACTCTCACCTCGATCCTCTAACGAATTGGGCCTGCGGGAACATTCTGCACACTCATTGACTATTAAATCTGTTTATCAGCAAAACCTGGGTCGCATCTGCGGCCCTTTTGCTTTTTTAAGTTGTAAGGATATGCCATGACAGAATCAACGTCCCGTCGCCCGGCATATGCTCGCCTGTTGGATCGTGCGGTACGCATTCTGGCGGTGCGCGATCACAGTGAGCAAGAACTGCGACGTAAACTCGCGGCACCGATTATGGGCAAAAATGGCCCAGAAGAGATTGATGCTACGGCAGAAGATTACGAGCGCGTTATTGCATGGTGCCATGAACATGGCTATCTCGATGACAGCCGATTTGTTGCGCGCTTTATCGCCAGCCGTAGCCGCAAAGGTTATGGACCTGCACGTATTCGTCAGGAACTGAATCAGAAAGGTATTTCCCGCGAAGCGACAGAAAAAGCGATGCGTGAATGTGACATCGACTGGTGCGCACTGGCGCGCGATCAGGCGACGCGAAAATATGATGAACCTTTGCCAACTGTCTTTTCAGAAAAAGTTAAGATCCAGCGTTTTCTGCTCTATCGTGGCTATCTGATGGAAGATATCCAGGATATTTGGCGAAATTTTGCCGACTGAACGCATACGGTATTTTACTTCCCAGTCAAGAAAACTTATCTTATTCCCACTTTTCAGTTACCAGCCCGGCGGTTAAGACACGCTGGAGCTGGTGGCGATATTTCGTTAGCTTGATTTCAGGATAATTATGAGCAAGAGCACCGCTGAGATCCGTCAGGCGTTTCTCGACTTTTTCCATAGTAAGGGACATCAGGTAGTTGCCAGCAGCTCCCTGGTACCCCATAACGACCCAACTTTGTTGTTTACCAACGCCGGGATGAATCAGTTCAAGGATGTGTTCCTTGGGCTCGACAAGCGTAATTATTCCCGCGCTACCACTTCCCAACGCTGCGTGCGTGCGGGTGGTAAACACAACGACCTGGAAAACGTCGGTTACACCGCGCGTCACCATACCTTCTTCGAAATGCTGGGCAACTTCAGCTTCGGCGACTATTTCAAACACGATGCCATTCAGTTTGCATGGGAACTGCTGACCAGCGAAAAATGGTTTGCCCTGCCGAAAGAGCGTCTGTGGGTTACCGTCTATGAAAGCGACGACGAAGCCTACGAAATCTGGGAAAAAGAAGTCGGGATCCCGCGCGAACGTATTATTCGCATCGGCGATAACAAAGGTGCGCCATACGCATCTGACAACTTCTGGCAGATGGGTGACACTGGTCCGTGCGGCCCGTGCACCGAAATCTTCTACGATCACGGCGACCACATTTGGGGTGGCCCTCCGGGAAGTCCGGAAGAAGACGGCGACCGCTACATTGAGATCTGGAACATCGTCTTCATGCAGTTCAACCGCCAGGCAGATGGCACGATGGAACCGCTGCCGAAGCCGTCTGTAGATACCGGTATGGGTCTGGAGCGTATTGCTGCGGTGCTGCAACACGTTAACTCTAACTATGACATCGACCTGTTCCGCACGTTGATCCAGGCGGTAGCGAAAGTCACTGGCGCGACCGATCTGAGCAATAAATCGCTGCGCGTAATCGCTGACCACATTCGTTCTTGTGCGTTCCTGATCGCGGATGGCGTAATGCCGTCCAATGAAAACCGTGGTTATGTACTGCGTCGTATCATTCGTCGCGCAGTGCGTCACGGCAATATGCTCGGCGCGAAAGAAACCTTCTTCTACAAACTGGTTGGTCCGCTGATCGACGTTATGGGCTCTGCGGGTGAAGACCTGAAACGCCAGCAGGCGCAGGTTGAGCAGGTGCTGAAGACTGAAGAAGAGCAGTTTGCCCGTACTCTGGAGCGCGGTCTGGCGTTGCTGGATGAAGAGCTGGCAAAACTTTCTGGTGATACGCTGGATGGTGAAACGGCTTTCCGTCTGTACGACACCTATGGCTTCCCGGTTGACCTGACGGCTGATGTTTGTCGTGAGCGCAACATCAAAGTTGACGAAGCTGGTTTTGAAGCAGCAATGGAAGAGCAGCGTCGTCGCGCGCGCGAAGCCAGCGGCTTTGGTGCCGATTACAACGCAATGATCCGTGTTGATAGTGCATCTGAATTTAAAGGCTATGACCATCTGGAACTGAACGGCAAAGTGACCGCGCTGTTTGTTGATGGTAAAGCGGTTGATGCCATCAATGCAGGCCAGGAAGCTGTGGTCGTGCTAGATCAAACACCATTCTATGCGGAATCCGGCGGTCAGGTTGGTGATAAAGGCGAACTGAAAGACGCTAACTTCTCCTTCGCGGTGGAAGATACGCAGAAATACGGCCAGGCGATTGGTCACATCGGTAAACTTGCTGCGGGTTCTCTGAAAGTGGGCGACGCTGTGCAGGCTGATGTTGATGAGGCTCGTCGCGCCCGTATTCGTCTGAATCACTCCGCAACGCACCTGATGCACGCTGCGCTGCGCCAGGTTCTGGGGACTCATGTATCGCAGAAAGGTTCACTGGTTAACGACAAGGTGCTGCGCTTCGACTTCTCACACAACGAAGCGATGAAACCGGAAGAGATTCGTGCGGTCGAAGACCTGGTGAACGCACAGATTCGTCGCAATTTGCCGATCGAAACCAACATCATGGATCTCGAAGCGGCGAAAGCGAAAGGTGCGATGGCGCTGTTCGGCGAGAAGTATGATGAGCGTGTACGCGTGCTGAGCATGGGCGATTTCTCCACCGAGCTGTGTGGCGGTACTCACGCCAGCCGCACTGGTGATATTGGTCTGTTCCGCATCATCTCTGAATCGGGTACTGCTGCAGGCGTTCGTCGTATCGAAGCGGTAACCGGAGAAGGCGCTATCACCACCGTTCATGCAGACAGCGATCGCTTAAGCGAAGTCGCGCATCTGCTGAAAGGCGATAGCAATAATCTGGCGGATAAAGTGCGCTCAGTACTGGAACGTACGCGTCAGTTAGAAAAAGAACTACAACAGCTTAAAGAACAAGCTGCCGCACAGGAGAGCGCAAATATTTCCAGTAAGGCAATTGATGTTAATGGTGTTAAGCTGTTGGTTAGCGAGCTTAGCGGTGTTGAGCCGAAAATGTTGCGTACCATGGTTGACGATTTAAAAAATCAGCTGGGGTCGACAATTATCGTGCTGGCAACGGTAGCCGAAGGTAAGGTTTCTCTGATTGCAGGCGTATCTAAGGACGTCACAGATCGTGTGAAAGCAGGGGAACTGATTGGTATGGTCGCTCAGCAGGTGGGCGGCAAGGGTGGTGGACGTCCTGACATGGCGCAAGCCGGTGGTACGGATGCTGCGGCCTTACCTGCAGCGTTAGCCAGTGTGAAAGGCTGGGTCAGCGCGAAATTGCAATAATATAAGCGTCAGGCAATGCCGTGGACTCGCTTCACGGCATTCGCATTAACGCTATCGACAACGATAAAGTCAGGTTGAAGTTGTGTATATCGGCTAAACTTAGGTTTAACAGAATGTAATGCCATGACTGCTTACATGTAATGTGTTTGTCATTGCTTACTTTTTGGCGTTATATGATGGATAATGCCGGGATACAGAGAGACCCGACTCTTTTAATCTTTCAAGGAGCAAAGAATGCTGATTCTGACTCGTCGAGTTGGTGAGACCCTCATGATTGGGGATGAGGTCACCGTGACAGTTTTAGGGGTGAAGGGCAACCAGGTACGTATTGGCGTAAATGCCCCGAAGGAAGTTTCTGTTCACCGTGAAGAGATCTACCAGCGTATCCAGGCTGAAAAATCCCAGCAGTCCAGTTACTAATCTTTCCGCGTCTCATCTTTATCGGTGAGACGCACCCTCAAAATTTCTCCTTCACTCTATAGTCTTTTCGCTTTACTCCCGTTCATTCAACTTAAGTCTCCATTTTTTTGCATTACTGCTATCTGCCAGACCTCCGTTTTTCTGTAGATAAAACACTCTTTTTGACGTTTTTACAGACTAATTGAGCGTGAAGTGTGCAAACGATAAAAGTGTGGGAAAAATTGTTTGACTTATAAGTCTCAGAAAGTAATATGTGCGCCACGCAGCGACGATGAGCGATAAACAAGTTCTTCGAAGCACTCGTAAGAGGCGTGTGGTGAGGTGGCCGAGAGGCTGAAGGCGCTCCCCTGCTAAGGGAGTATGCGGTCAAAAGCTGCATCCGGGGTTCGAATCCCCGCCTCACCGCCATTTGCATCCGTAGCTCAGCTGGATAGAGTACTCGGCTACGAACCGAGCGGTCGGAGGTTCGAATCCTCCCGGATGCACCATATTCTACGTACTTTCAGCGATGAAGGTATGGAAGAGGTGGCGGTATAACCGCAGGCACCAGGGAGGATAACGTTGCTTTAGCAACGGCCAGAAGGGCGAGCCGCAAGGCGAGTAATCCTCCCGAATGCACCATCTCTTACTTGATACGGCTTTAGTAGCGGTATCAAAAAATCTGCAGTAAAGTAAGTTTCCCGATGCATCCGTAGCTCAGCTGGATAGAGTACTCGGCTACGAACCGAGCGGTCGGAGGTTCGAATCCTCCCGGATGCACCATATTCTCCGAAATCTTCAGCAATGAAGGTATCGAAGAGGTAGCGGAATTAACCGCAGGCACCAGGGATGATAACGTTGCTTTA
>NZ_MIIV01000443.1:0-25438 GCF_001743015.1 Shigella sp. FC1567 | reverse complement strand
TTTCTGGTGCGTACCGGGCTGAGAGGCGGTGTAAGTGAACTGTAGTTGCCATGTTTTACGGCAATGAGAGCAGAGATAGCGCTGATGTCCGGCAGTGCTTTTGCCGTTACGCACCACGCCTTCAGTAGCGGAGCAGGAAGGACATCTGATGGAAATGGAAGCCACGCAAGCACCTTAAAATCACCATCATACACTAAATCAGTAAGTTGGCAGCATTACCCAGCAGCTATTACACCTTTTATCTGATGCAAAAATTCGGATTATCTATCCAGAATGCCCAGCTTCATCTGTTTGCCTTCCTGTTTGCCGTTGCGGCAGGTACGGTGATCGGCGGGCCTGTAGGGGATAAAATTGGACGGAAATATGTGATTTGGGGCTCTATCCTCGGCGTTGCGCCGTTTACGCTGATTTTACCCTACGCCAGCCTGCACTGGACGGGGGTTTTAACGGTGATTATTGGATTTATCCTCGCTTCGGCATTCTCTGCCATTCTGGTCTACGCTCAGGAGCTACTTCCGGGACGTATCGGTATGGTTTCTGGACTCTTTTTCGGTTTTGCTTTTGGCATGGGAGGTCTGGGAGCGGCAGTTCTGGGGCTTATCGCCGATCACACCAGCATCGAGTTAGTCTATAAAATCTGTGCTTTCCTGCCACTATTGGGGATGTTGACCATATTCCTGCCTGATAACCGGCATAAAGACTGATTTCATTGCAGCCAAAGGCAAACTTTGGCTGCATCGTTTTACAGTCGCCATAAGCCTTTCCTCTGTTAAACCGCCTTCTGTTTTCCGATCCGTGCTTTTTTTGCAGCTAATTCCATTTTTCTGCAAAATTCAATAATTATTCATGAACATCATCAATGAAATTGTCATAAACTATTACCTGTAATTTTGGTTTTCCCGGCCAAAAATGGACAATAACCACCAGGAAAAGGAGACGGAATGCATCACGCCACCCCGCTTATCACCACCATTGTTGGCGGCCTTGTGCTCGCCTTTATCCTCGGCATGCTGGCCAATAAACTACGTATTTCTCCTCTGGTGGGATATCTGTTAGCGGGTGTGCTGGCAGGACCATTCACTCCGGGCTTTGTTGCCGATACCAAGCTTGCGCCGGAACTGGCTGAACTGGGCGTCATTCTGTTGATGTTTGGCGTCGGTTTGCACTTTTCGCTGAAGGATTTGATGGCGGTAAAGGCCATCGCCATTCCCGGTGCGATCGCCCAGATAGCCGTGGCGACGCTGCTGGGTATGGCGCTCTCTGCCGTGCTGGGCTGGTCGTTAATGACCGGTATCGTGTTCGGTTTATGTCTTTCCACCGCCAGTACCGTGGTGTTACTGCGCGCACTTGAAGAACGGCAATTAATTGACAGTCAGCGTGGGCAAATCGCCATCGGTTGGTTGATTGTGGAAGACCTGGTAATGGTTCTGACGCTGGTGTTGCTGCCCGCAGTGGCAGGAATGATGGAACAGGGCGATGTGGGCTTTGCCACTCTTGCAGTCGATATGGGGATCACCATCGGCAAAGTGATCGCATTTATCGCCATTATGATGCTGGTAGGTCGCCGTCTGGTGCCGTGGATTATGGCACGCAGCGCGGCAACCGGTTCTCGCGAGCTGTTTACCCTGTCGGTGCTGGCGCTGGCGTTAGGGATTGCCTTTGGTGCGGTAGAGCTGTTTGATGTCTCCTTTGCACTCGGTGCGTTCTTTGCCGGGATGGTACTGAACGAGTCTGAACTGAGTCACCGTGCCGCCCACGATACGCTGCCATTGCGCGACGCGTTTGCGGTGCTGTTTTTTGTCTCCGTCGGGATGTTGTTTGATCCGTTAATTCTGATTCAGCAACCGCTGGCAGTGCTGGCGACGCTGGCGATTATTCTGTTTGGTAAGTCGTTAGCCGCATTTTTCCTGGTGCGACTGTTTGGTCACTCCCAACGTACGGCATTAACCATCGCCGCCAGCCTGGCGCAGATTGGTGAGTTCGCGTTTATCCTGGCGGGACTGGGAATGGCATTGAATTTACTGCCGCAGGCCGGACAAAACCTGGTACTGGCAGGGGCGATCCTGTCGATTATGCTCAACCCGGTACTGTTCGCACTACTGGAGAAATATCTGGCGAAGACCGAAACGCTGGAAGAGCAGACGCTGGAAGAGGCAATCGAAGAAGAGAAGCAGATCCCAGTGGATATTTGCAACCATGCGCTACTGGTGGGTTACGGTCGTGTAGGCAGCCTGCTGGGGGAGAAATTGCTCGCCTCTGATATTCCGCTGGTGGTGATTGAGACGTCACGAACCCGTGTTGATGAGCTGCGAGAGCGCGGGGTCCGCGCAGTATTGGGCAATGCGGCGAACGAAGAAATTATGCAACTGGCGCATCTGGAATGTGCAAAATGGCTGATCCTGACGATTCCCAACGGTTATGAAGCGGGTGAGATTGTGGCATCTGCCCGCGCGAAAAATCCGGATATTGAGATTATTGCCCGCGCCCATTATGACGATGAAGTGGCGTATATCACCGAACGTGGTGCGAATCAGGTAGTGATGGGCGAGCGTGAAATCGCCCGTACCATGCTGGAACTGCTGGAAACGCCACCGGCGGGTGAGGTGGTGACGGGGTAAACGGTGGTTGCCGGATGTAAAATATGAAAAATATGTAGGCATGATAAGACGCGCCAGCGTCGCATCAGGCATCGAGAGCCAAATGCCAGATGCGGCGTGAACGCCTTATCTGGCCTACGAACCGACGATAACTTAACGATCCCAGTAAGACTCTTCCAGGCTGTCTTCACGCTCCGGCAAGCCGCGCGTTAAACGAGGTGAATGCTGGTTCAGTACCTGATAGCTCACACGGTTAGCATATTTACACACCTGCGCTAACGATGAATAAGTTAACCAGGTGAATTTATGTTTGCTGGAGTTTGGTACGTTGCTACGATGGTAGCTGTTGGCGGTAATGTCATGCAGCAACGCTGCCAATGCGCCATCCCCCGCTCCATTAGTGTTCATGATTTTTTCCGGCCCGCCCATGTACGGCGCAATGTGCGAATATACACGCAGCGGATTCTGGCAATCCTTGTGGCGCATGGCGCGGCTAAACTCATACTGGTTGAATTCCGCTATAGCGCCCGGCAGCAGCGGATGCTGGGTTTTACGTTTCGCTTCGTCTTCGGTAAAGCCCGCCATATACAAGCCGATTGGCCCGGCGGTGCACAGCACCAGATCTACCCAGTCTAGCGCCTTGTCAGATGCCAACAACGGATCGCTTTCTCCGGTCAACGCTTCGGCTTCATCTTCGTTCATCGCAAGGATAGAGACGTGATCTTTGAGGAATTGCTGCCACCACTGCGGATTCTCGGCAATGACAAACTTGGTGCCCAGCGTCAGCACCACCGGTACGTTATATTTCTTCGCGTACTCAATGGCTTTCATGGTTGCTTCCGGCATGGGTTCACCCGGTTTGCAACGCACCAGATAAGAGGTGAGAACCAGTGCCGAGGCTCCGGCAATCACATCTTCCGGAATGCTTTCAGCCCGCAGCTGGTTCATGTGGCCTGGACTGATAGCAAAGGTACGTTCCCCGGACTCGCCAATCAGCGTAAAGCAACGACCAATCGGGCCATCCACGCCTTGTAGATAGTTAAGATCGGTACGGCTGGAAGTGTTACACAGGTAACGATAGGCATAACTGCCAATTTCAATATTGCTGCACATGACGCCCAGCAGCACCGAACGGTCGTCCGCGAGCACCGAGTAGTTGTGCATGGTGTTACCAATGGTGCCACCCGCAAACTGATGGGTAATCAGGTTTTTCTGTTTTAGCTCCTGATAAAGCGCTTCGGCTACGTCATCCTCAATCACCAGTGAATGCCCGGCGCTTAATCCATAACGCTCAATGAATTCATCATCCACTTTCGCTTCAATATCGACCAGCGTCTGGTCAATACCTACGACCCAGGCGGCGCTGGTTTCGTTTTCTGGCTGGAATTGCTGAAGCAGCGGATCGCGTGCATTTACAGGGAAGTAATGTTTGGATTTACGTTTACCGGGAAATTTCATGGTTGTTTTTACGGGTGGTTAACTGAGCGGCGAATGTTAACACAATCTGACGGGAGCGCGCGAGACGCAGCCAGTTTCAATATCAGCAGGCGGGATCGCATTTTCATGGCAGTGGTTCCTTACAATGACGTAATTTGAAAGGAGTTTTTGTATGAAGCCGGAAAACAAACTACCTGTTCTGGACCTTATTTCTGCTGAAATGAAGACCGTTGTGAATACTCTTCAGCCGGATTTACCGTCCTGGCCCGCAACGGGAACGATTGCTGAGCAACGACAGTATTACACGCTTGAGCGCCGATTCTGGAATGCGGGCGCTCCAGAAATGGCAACCAGAGCTTACATGGTTCCAACAAAATATGGGCAGGTGGAAACACGTCTCTTTTGTCCGCAGCCAGATAGCCCGGCGACGCTATTTTATTTGCATGGAGGCGGTTTTATTCTCGGCAATCTCGATACCCACGATCGCATCATGCGCCTGCTGGCAAGCTACAGCCAATGTACGGTGATTGGTATTGATTACCCCCTTTCACCTGAAGCGCGTTTTCCGCAAGCGATAGAGGAAATTGTGGCTGCTTGTTGTTATTTCCACCAGCAGGCGGAGGATTATCAAATCAATATGTCCCGCATTGGCTTTGCCGGTGATTCCGCAGGTGCCATGCTGGCGCTCGCCAGTGCGTTGTGGTTGCGTGATAAACAGATCGATTGCGGTAAAATTGTGGGTGTTTTGCTGTGGTATGGGCTTTACGGATTACGGGATTCCGTGACTCGTCGTCTGTTGGGCGGTGTCTGGGATGGCTTAACGCAACAGGATTTGCAGATGTATGAAGAGGCGTATTTAAGCAACGACGCGGACCGCGAGTCACCGTATTACTGTCTGTTTAATAATGATCTCACTCGCGAAGTTCCGCCCTGTTTTATTGCCGGGGCGGAGTTCGATCCGCTGCTGGATGACAGCCGTCTGCTTTACCAGACGTTAGCGGCGCATCAGCAGCCCTGTGAGTTCAAACTCTACCCAGGTACGCTGCATGCCTTTTTGCATTATTCACGAATGATGAAAACCGCCGACGAGGCTCTTCGCGACGGCGCTCAGTTCTTTACCGCTCAGCTTTAGCGATACGCGGCAACAAGATTAGCCATCATTTCGATATATTCTGGCGTGGCATTAAGCGCTGGAATATATTCATATTTTTTCCCGCCGGCACCGAGGAAGACCTCACGGTTTTGCTCGGCAATCTCTTCCAGCGTCTCCAGACAATCCGCAGCAAAGCCCGGGCACATCACCTGTATATGACCTACGCCTTTTTCTCCGAGCATTTTCAGCGTTTCGTCGGTATAAGGCATCAGCCAGGGTTCCCGGCCAAAGCGCGACTGAAAGGTCATCATCACTTTTTCCGGTGCCATCCCCAGTGCGGAAGCCAGTTCGCGAGTCGTTGTGCGGCAACGTTGCGGGTAATCATCGCCTTCATCTGCATAACGCTGGGGAATGCCATGATAAGAGAGCAGCAGCAGATCCGGTTCGCCATGTTTGGCAAAAGAAGCGCGTACGCTGTTCGCCAGTGCATTAATGTAATCGTGGTTATCGGCGTAATCACGAATAAACGATATCCCCGGAATGCTACGTTTGCGCGCCAGAATGCGTGCCAGTTCATCCCATACCGCACCGACCGTAGAACAGGAGAATTGCGGATAAAGCGGCAGCACCACAATATGATCTACATGCTCTGCCAGGAGTTCATCGACGGCGCTTTCCAGTGATGGCGAGCCGTAGCTCATTCCCAGCGCTACAGGCGTCTCCGGTAAACGTTGTGCCAGCGCCTGCTGTTGCTGGCGGCTGTAAACCATCAGCGGCGAGCCACCTTCCATCCAGACAGAGGCATACAGCTTCGCCACACGCGGCGAGCGCAGCGGCAAAATAACGCCGCGCAGCAATGGCCACCATAACAACCGTGAGGTATCAACCACGCGTCTGTCGCTTAAAAATTGTTTCAGATAGCGTTTTACCGCTTCAGGTGTGGGGGCATCGGGCGTACCCAGGTTTGCCAGCAGGATACCGGTTTTAGTCTGACGCATTACCGCCTCTTATCGATTCAACTTGTTGATAATTGTAGCGGAAAAGTGAGGAAGAAGAACTAATTGCTGTGAGAGGTATTGCCTGAGGTGGATGAGCAGACCTGCCCGAAAGCAGATCTGCTGCGGCTTGATTAGCCGAGGATTTTTTCCAGATCAGCGCGAACTTCAGCAACCGGCTTGGTGCCGTCAACTTTCGCGTATTTGGTGTTACCCGCTTCCGCTTCTTTGGAGTAGTAGCCGATCAGCGGTGCAGTCATCTGATGGTATTCAACCAGACGTTTACGTACGGTTTCTTCCTGATCGTCTTTACGGGTAGTCAGTTCTTCACCGGTAACGTCGTCTTTGCCTTCTACTTTCGGCGGATTGAATTTAACGTGATAAACACGACCAGACGGCGCATGAACGCGGCGGCCTACGATACGATCAACAATCAGTTCGTCCGGTACGTCGAATTCCAGAACGTAATCAACATTGATGCCCGCTTCTTTCATCGCGTCTGCCTGCGGAATGGTACGCGGGAAGCCGTCCAACAGGAAACCATTACGGCAGTCTTCCTGAGCAATGCGCTCTTTAACCAGCGCGATCACCAGTTCGTCGGTGACCAGTTTGCCAGCATCCATAATGTCTTTTGCTTGTTTACCCAGCTCGGAGCCAGATTTGACCGCAGCACGCAGCATATCGCCAGTGGAGATTTGCGGAATACCATATTTCTCCATGATGAACTGAGCCTGAGTCCCTTTCCCCGCGCCCGGAGCGCCAAGCAGAATGATACGCATTGCGAAAATCCCCTTAAAATGTGTCGAATTTTTTGAAAAAGCGATAAACGATACCACCAACAGGCGATTGCCTCAAGAAAGGCACCTGAGGCTGAAACGGTTAATGGCGAGATAATTTGCGGAAAGTGCTGATGATGAAAAGAAAAATGCCGATGACACAAAGGTCATCCGGCATGACATCAGGAAACCAGCAGCTGGTTCATACGACGAATAAACAGGTTCGGATCTTCCAGCGTGCCGCGTTCTGCCAGCAGCGCCTGATCCAGCAGCAGTTCTACCCACTCGCTGAACTTCGCTTCATCTTCAGTATCTGCCGCACGTTTCACCAGTACGTGATCCGGGTTCAGTTCGAAGATGTATTTCACTTCTGGCACTTTCTGGCCCGCCGCAGCGAACAGTTTCGCCATCTGAGTGCTCATTTCGTCCGCGTCGGTCGAAACGATCGCTGGCGTATCGGTCAGACGGTGAGTCAGACGGACATCTTTCACGCGCTCGCCGAGCAAGGCTTTCACACGGTCGATGAACGGAGTCAGTGCTTTCTCCGCTTCTTTCGCGCTCTCATCAACTTCGTCAGCCAGTTTTTCCAGCGACTCGTCAACTTTAGACACCGACTGGAACGGTTTACCGTCGAACTCAGTCAGATAGTTCATCATCCACTCATCGATGCGGTCGGAAAGCAGCAGAACTTCGATGCCTTTCTTACGCAGCAGTTCCAGGTGCGGGCTGCTCTTCGCTGCCGCATAGCTGTCTGCGGTGATGTAGTAGATTTTCTCCTGCCCTTCTTTCATGCGGGAAACGTAGTCTTCCAGAGATACGGTCTGCGCAGAAGAATCGGTATGGGTAGAAGCAAAACGCAGCAGTTTGGCGATCGCTTCCTGGTTAGCGAAATCTTCCGCCGGACCTTCTTTCAGTACCAGGCCAAACTGTTGCCAGAAGGTCTGGTATTTTTCCGCGTCGTCTTTCGCCAGTTTTTCCAGCATTTGCAGCACACGCTTGGTCAGCGCATTGCGCAGGTTACGCGTTACCGTGCTGTCCTGGAGGATTTCACGGGAAACGTTCAGCGGCAGATCGCTGGAGTCAATCAGACCACGCACGAAGCGCAGATAGTTCGGCATGAACTGTTCTGCGTCGTCCATGATGAACACACGCTGGACGTACAGTTTCAGGCCGTGTTTATGATCACGGTTCCACATATCCCACGGAGCCTGGGACGGGATGTACAGCAGGCTGGTGTACTCCTGCTTACCTTCAACGCGGTTGTGGCTCCAGGTCAGCGGATCATTAAAGTCGTGGGCGATGTGTTTGTAGAACTCTTTGTACTCTTCATCGGTGATTTCCGACTTGTTACGAGTCCACAGCGCCTGCGCTTTGTTGATTTTCTCCCAGGAGATAACGGTTTCGCCGTCTTTCTCTTCGCGTTTTTCGATCTCTACCGGCAGCGCGATATGGTCGGAGTATTTGCTGATGATGGAACGCACGCGCCAGTCATCGAGGAACTCGTCTTCGCCTTCACGAAGATGCAGGGTGATTTCAGTACCACGATCTTCTTTGGTGATGTCGGCAACGGTATATTCACCTTCGCCAGCCGATTCCCAGAAGACGCCGTTTTCTGGTTTTTCGCCTGCCGCGCGAGTACGCACAGTCACTTTGTCGGCCACGATAAACGCAGAGTAGAAACCAACACCAAACTGACCGATCAGCTGGCTGTCTTTCGCCTGGTCAGAACCCAGGGATTCGAGGAATGATTTGGTACCGGATTTAGCGATAGTCCCCAGATGGTCAATCACTTCGTCGCGGGTCATCCCCACGCCGTTATCGGAGATGGTCAGCGTGCGCTTGTCTTTATCGAAAGAGACACGAACGCGCAGTTCGCCATCACCTTCGTACAGGTCCGGGTTAGATAGCGCACGGAAACGCAGCTTGTCCGCCGCATCGGAGGCGTTAGAGATAAGCTCACGCAGGAAGATTTCTTTATTGGAATAGAGAGAATGGATCATCAGGTGCAGAAGCTGTTTCACTTCTGACTGAAAACCACGAGTTTCTTGTCCTTTCATGTAGGTCTACCTCAATAATGCCATTTTAAGGTTAAAAACAGGATGAGGGAGAGATGGGGACAAGGGAGAATAATTTCAAGCGAGAGCAGGTGATCCTGCTCTCGTTTGCTTAAAAACGAATCTTATGACGCCCGGCAAGGGAGTGTGACAGCGTGGTGCCATCGACCATTTCCAGTTCGCCGCCAACCGGTACGCCATGAGCGATTCGGCTAGCTTCCACGTCATATTGCGCGCAAAGCTCGGCAATGTAGTTAGCGGTAGCTTCACCTTCAACCGTGGGATTGGTGGCGAGGATCACTTCAGTGATTTTTTCCTCTGCCAGACGCTGTTCCAGACGATCAAGCCCGATATCATCCGGACCGATGCCGTCCAGCGGTGACAGATGCCCCATCAACACAAAATAACGACCAGAAAACTGCCCCGTCTGCTCAATGGCGTAGATGTCCGCCGGACTCTCCACCACACAGATTTGACCGTTTTCCTGACGACGCGGATTCGAACAGATGTTACAGACTTCCTGTTCGGTGAAAGTGCGGCAATCGGCGCAGTGGCCGATTTCCGACATCGCCCGGGTGAGCGCCTGCGCCAGACGCATCCCGCCGCTACGATCGCGCTGAAGCAGCGTGAACGCCATACGCTGCGCCGACTTCGGGCCAACGCCCGACAGACAGCGCAGTGCTTCCATAAGCTGTGTTAACAGCGGGCTGGTTTGCATCAGAACGGCATCTTAAAGCCAGGCGGCAGCTGCATTCCGGAGGATACAGAGGCCATTTTTTCTTTCTGCGTTTCTTCAATACGACGTGCTGCGTCGTTGAATGCTGCAGCCACCAGGTCTTCCAGCATCTCTTTGTCGTCTTCCAGCAGGCTCGGGTCGATCTCTACGCGACGGCAGTTGTGTGCACCGTTGATGGTCACTTTTACCAGACCTGCGCCAGATTCGCCGGTGACTTCCAGCTGCGCGATCTCTTCCTGCATTTTCTGCATTTTTTCTTGCATCTGCTGGGCTTGCTTCATCAGGTTACCCAGACCGCCTTTACCAAACATAGGTTTCTCTCTCAATCACGTTAAGGATGACGAACGTAAGCTGTGCTTACGATCAAATGGGGCGGATACTTTCTTCATCCAGCTCCGCATCGAAGAACCGACGCAGGGTCTGAATATTATTATCCGCAATAATGGACTCGCGCGCCTGCGCAAGTTTTTCTTCGTATATCGCCTGACGCCATTCCAGCGGCGTACGCACCGCGGGATTATCATCTTCAACGATAGTCAGTTCAACCGTTGAACCTTTTAACGTGCTCAACGCTTCAGCCAGTTTTTGCTGTGCACCGCGGTTGTTCAAATGCCGCTGAGAGGAGCGCAAATGCAGACATACTGCGTTGTCGCTCTCCTCTTTCCAGGCATTTAAGGCCACCTGTTCGACCAGTTTTGGTAGCGAAAGTTGACTCACCCGTGCCGCCCACGGGTCGCGCTCAATGGCTTCTGCCGCTAGCTTCGCCGCCAGTTCCGGCGTTTTTTCATGTTCCAGCGCTTTTTTCAGCGCCTTCGGCGTGGCGACCACTTCTTTTTGCTGCATCACCGGAGTGGTCGCCTTCCAGCGATACGCTTCTTTTTTGGCTGGCGCTTTTTCCAGCGCCGATGGCACCGGACGCGCGCGGGTAGCGGCTGCCGGTTCACTCTTTTTTGCTTTGGTTGCTCCCTGCACGCGCTGCAACTGCTGGCGCGCCGCCAGCACCTGGCTGGTGGTTTCCGGGAGCGGTACAGTCGGTGCCTGCTGCGGCGCTGATTGCGGTTGCGGCGGCACCTGGGTTGGCGTCATTACTGCCGTTGGCGCGACGGGTGCAAAGGACTGGCGCGGCACTTCTGGCTCAGGCAGAGGCATACGTGGATGGAACGCCAGCGCGCGCAGCAGCGTCATCTCAACGCCCATGCGGCGGTCCGGCGCATACGGTAATTCTTTGCGACCAATCAACAGCGTCTGATAGTAAAGCTGAATATCCGTCGGCGGTATGGTGCGCGCCAGTTCACGCATCCGCAGCTCAATGGCGGCCATGTCGTTGCCAAGTGCAGCAGGCGAAAGTTGTACCATCGCAATACGATGCAACAGGCCGAGCATTTCCACCAGCAACGCTTCCCACTCGATACCACGGGCAGCGGCTTCATTAATCAGCGCCATTACGCGCTCGCCGTTGGCCTCGACCATCGCTTCAACCAGCGACAGCGCCTGATCGTCATCAAGCGTACCCAGCATCGCACTGACTGCCTGGGTTGAAACCTGGCCGTCACCGCTGGCAATCGCCTGGTCGGTCAGACTTAAGGCATCTCGCAGGCTGCCTTCAGCGGCGCGCGCCAGCAATTGCAACGCCCGCGGCTCGTGAGCGATATGTTCTTCGTTGAGGATGTGCTCAAGTTGATGGCGAATTTGCTCGACATCCAGCGCCTTGAGATGAAATTGCAAACAGCGCGACAAAATCGTCACCGGCAATTTCTGTGGATCGGTCGTCGCCAGCAGAAACTTAACGTGCTCCGGCGGCTCTTCAAGGGTTTTTAACAGTGCGTTAAAGCTGTGGCGCGACAGCATATGCACTTCGTCGATCAGATAAACTTTGAAACGACCACGCGCCGGAGCGTACTGGACGTTATCCAGCAGGTCGCGGGTATCTTCAACTTTGGTGCGCGAGGCGGCGTCGATTTCAATCAGATCGACAAAGCGCCCCTGCTCGATTTCACGACAGTTATCGCACACGCCGCACGGCGTCGCGGTAATGCCGGTTTCGCAGTTTAGCCCCTTCGCCAGCAGTCGGGCGATAGAGGTTTTTCCGACGCCACGGGTACCGGAAAAAAGATAAGCATGATGAATACGCCCTAACGACAAGCCGTTCGCCAGTGCGGTCAGCACATGTTCCTGGCCGACGACGTCAGCAAAGGTTTGTGGGCGCCATTTTCGGGCTAAGACCTGATAACTCATTGGCAGGCTCTGAAACGCTGGAAGGTGGATTCACGAAGGGGTAATGCTAACACAGCCCCGTCAGAACGGCGAGGCTGAATGCACATCTTGTGCTGTCCGTAGCGTGGGCAGCACAAGACTGGCGATAATTAATGGCCCGGGAACGGGACAAGGCTGTAGCTGGTAATGCCCTGTTTTTCGAGACGCTGTTCGCCGCCGAGATCGAACAGGTTGATAATGAACGCAGCGTCAGCCACTTCACCACCCAGACGACGGATCAGTTTAACGGTCGCTTCGATAGTGCCGCCGGTTGCCAGCAGATCGTCCACCACCAGAACTTTGTCGCCCGGTTTGATGGCATCAACGTGGATCTCCAGCTGATCGGTGCCGTATTCCAGGTCGTAAGTTTCACTGATGGTTTCACGCGGCAGTTTGCCCGGTTTACGGACCGGTACAAAGCCAACGCCCAGACCCAGAGCTACCGGAGCGCCAAACAAGAAGCCACGCGCTTCGGTGCCGACAACTTTGGTAATGCCCGCATTTTTGTAACGCTCAACCAGCAAGTCGATGCTGAGAGCGTAAGCTTTCGGGTCTTCCAGTAAGCTGGTGACATCGCGGAAAAGAATGCCGGGTTTTGGGTAGTCCTGAATGCTTTTGATGCTATTTTTGAGATACTCAAGCTGCTGTGCAGTCGCGGTCATAAGTGTATGCCTGCTTGTTACGGTGGTACTCACGGCGCGTTTTAAACGTATCAAAAGTAACAGTTGTTTAACCTTTGACCGCCTGCGCCTGTGCTCGAAAACGCCAGAATGTACTGGCTGTACGCAATAATTGCAACTGCGATTGTTGTGCTTCAGTGCTTTTCTTGCTTTTCATCAATCACCGGAATTCGCCACATATAGAAAAGCAAACAGGCGAGAATTACCAGCAACATGATGCGCACCCATGGCATCTGGACGAACCACAGAGAAATGGCAAACGTGAGCAAAATAAGCAAAATCGCCCGCGGTTTGACGCCGCGCGGCATCGCATGATGTTTCTGCCAGAAACGTAGATAGCTGCCAAACCATGAGCGGTACAGCAACCAGGCGTGAAAGCGCGGGGAAGAACGGGCAAAGCACCAGGCCGCCAGCAGGATAAACGGCGTCGTCGGTAATACCGGTAATACCACGCCCAGCGTACCCAGCACTACCGCCAGCCAGCCAATGATGATTAAAATGATTCGTTGCATATTGAGTGTTGTCAGCTTACAGAGTGGCTACTTTAGCATAACAATTATCATTTTCATTGAGGTCTTATCGTGAAAACCGCCCTGCTGCTGGAAAAACTGGAAGGACAGCTCGCTACGCTGCGTCAGCGTTGTGCCCCGGTAGCGCAATTTGCCACGCTAAGTGCCCGTTTTGACAGACACCTTTTTCAAACCCGTACGACAACACTGCAGGCTTGTCTCGATGAGGCTGGCGATAATCTGGCTGCGCTTCGTCATGCAGTTGAGCAGCAACAGCTGCCGCAAGTGGCCTGGCTGGCGGAACATCTGGCGGCACAACTGGAAGCCATCGCGCGTGAAGCCTCCGCCTGGTCATTGCGCGAGTGGGACAGTGCGCCACCGAAAATTGCCCGCTGGCAGCGTAAACGTATTCAGCATCAGGATTTTGAGCGGCGGCTACGTGAGATGGTTGCCGAACGCAGAGCCCGCCTGGCGCGGGTGACCGATCTCGTGGAACAGCAAACGCTGCATCGTGAAGTGGAAGCCTATGAAGCGCGCCTGGCACGCTGCCGCCATGCGCTGGAAAAAATCGAAAACAGGCTAGCGCGCTTAACCCGCTAGCAATGGAGAGAGTATGTCACTGGAAAATGCCCCTGACGATGTCAAACTGGCTGTCGATTTGATTGTGCTGCTGGAAGAAAATCAGATCCCAGCCCGCACCGTGCTGCGCGCGCTGGATATTGTAAAACGCGATTATGAAAAGAAATTAACGCGCGATGATGAGGCGGAAAAGTGAGAAATAAATGGGGCCGCTAAATGTCCCCTAAGATTGTGGGCAAACGCAAAACTGCCTGATGCGCTACGCTTATCAGGCCTACACCGCTCCTGCAATACATTGAATTCTTGCGGTTTCGTAGGCCGGATAAGGCGGTCACGCCGCATCCGGCATGAACAACGCGCACTTTGTCAGTAATCTCGGGGCAACTAAATGTCGCCCCCTTTGGTTATTACCCTACCGCTGGCGTCGGGTCATCGCCTTTGTAGTCGCGTTTTACTTCCGTCACCTCATCGCCCTTCTCGTTGTGCAGATGCACTTCAAGCTGGTTAAAGGCAATGTTGATGTCGTTTTCACGGCACAGCTGATCGATAGTACGGTTCAGCTCATCGACAGTACGACTACGGTCACGCAGTTCACGCACATACAGACGCAGCTCATGATCCAACGTGCTGGCACCAAACGCCGTAAAGAAGACTTCCGGCATTGGTTCGTGCATCACCCTTGGGTGCTCAGTCGCCGCCTTCAGTAACACTTTACGCACTTTTTCCAGATCGGAGCCATAGGCCACGCCGAGACGGATCACCAGACGCGTAGTAGTGTCAGTCAACGACCAGTTGATCAGACGCTCGGTAACAAACGCTTTGTTCGGGATGATCACTTCTTTGCGATCGAAATCGGTAATCGTTGTCGCACGAATACGGATCTTACTTACCGTCCCCGAGAAGCTACCAATGGTTACCGTATCGCCAATACGCACCGGACGTTCGAACAGAATGATCAAACCGGAGACGAAGTTACCGAAAATTTCTTGTAAACCAAAACCAAGACCTACGGATAATGCTGCCGCCAGCCACTGGAGTTTATCCCAAGAGACGCCCAGCGATCCGAACACCGTCATCGCACCAACGGCAATAATGATGTAGTTAAGGATGGTAGTAATGGCATACGACGCGCCCTGGCGCATATTCAGTCGCGAGAGCACCAGCACTTCCAGCAAACCAGGCAGGTTGCGAATCAACGCCCAGGCCACCATTGAGGCGATAATCGCAAACAACAGACTGCCCATGGTGACGTTTTTCACCACCGCAGCGCCAGCTTCAGTACCGTTGTAATGCCAGAGCGTAATGCTGTCGATATAGCTGAACACGGTGATCAAATCGGACCAAATTGCCCAGAACATGACACCGAACAGCGCAAACATCAGCAACATGGTAATACGCAGCGTCTGCTGGTTAACCTGTTCCAGTGCAATGGTGGGTTCTTCCGGCGGTTCGGCACCTTCTGCGCCCTCTTTCACCAGATTCTGCCGACGCGCCAGCGCACGACGCCAGGCGATACGCCGCGCCGCTACGCTTAAGCCGCGCAATACCGTCTGGTAGAGCAAGTTCCAGATGATCACCAGATAAACGGTTTCAATCCAACGCCCGGAGAGGCGCAGCGTGGTGTAGAAATAACCCGTGGCAGTCAGCACCATCAATGCAATCGGGATAATCGACAGCACGGTAATGGTGACCAGTCGCATGGTGTGCGACTCTTTATCACGCCAGCTTTCGCGGCACATTGGCCATACCAGGAAGGCAATCAGCAGCAGGTTGAAGAAAATCATCGCTTGCCCCAGCACATCATCCATCAGATGCAGCGGGGAAAGTTCTGCCACCACAGACCAGAAATGGATAGGCAGCAATGCGAGACTGATGCGGACAATTTGCCGACGCCAGTGGCTGGTCTGCTGTTCCGGCATGCCGAAGTGACGCACGGCAACGCCGTTCTTCTCCAGTACCTTCCAGCACAGGCCAAACACCAGCCAGAAAATCGCCAGTTTTTTGCTGAACGACCATAGCAGTTCGCTGATGTTGAGCTGCATGGTCAACAGAATCAAGCCAACCGCGAGAATAATCAGGCACACCGGCAGCGCGCGGATCAGGTCGATAAGGATCGCTTTTGGTGTGTTGAGCTGGCTATCGTTACGCAGGGAACCCACAGCGGAAGCCAGTTTTTGTTGATACGCTTTCAGCCAGCCCAGACGCCAGTGGATCAGCCCGACAATCAACAGCAGCGGCAAACCGGCGAGGAAAGCGATAAAAACGGCAGGCCAGGCTTTTTCCCAGTTCACCGTGATTTTCATCGACTTAAATTCATCTTTCAGGCTTTGCGGGAACGCTTTGATCCAGTCCCAGTCCATTGGACGGTTACTGTTCACCCAAAAGATTTGCTGAGTCAGGATGGATTTCAGGTTTTTCGATACGCTCATTAACTGCTGCTGGTTGATTTGCAGGTTAATGGCCATCATCAGCTGGTTACCCAACTGTTTGTTGAGTTGATCCAGCAATTCGCGACGCATATCAACCACTTGCAATAACGCATCGTGAACTTCGCTGTTGACTTCGTTGGTGTGACCTTCTTCCAGTTTGTTGACGAACGCATCGCTCTGGAAGAGTGCATCACGCTGCTGGTTAACTTCAAACTGTTCGAGACGCAAATCCGCGATGCGGTTGGTCATGTTTTCCAGTTCATCCGCCGAGGGCAGCGTTTGTTGTTGCTGGTAAAGGATACGAGACAACAGCAGGCTGCCCTTCAGGACGGCAATCTGCTCTTTAATATTGCGTTCCGATTGCAGCGCCCGCTCCAGCCAGTTTTTGACTTTAATGTTTTGCTGCATCAACTGATTACCGTTTTCAGTCGCGGTAATCAGACGCTGACTTAACTGCTGGTTAATTTCCAGTTCCTGTTTCACCAGCGGATTAGCCTGAATACGCGCGGCTTCATCCGGGGAGACGGCTTCCTGCGCCGTTTTTTCAGTTAAAGTCAGGCGCTTGCTGTTTACCGCTTCTTGCAACAGCTGCAACTGGTGCTCCAGACGGGCGCTGTTCGCCGTCACGTAATCACGTTGCTTTTGCAAGGTATCCTGCAAGACGGTGTTCCCTTCCAGGCTTTTACGCTGCTGGTCAATCTCCGCATTCAGCAACGCCTGCTGAGCCTGCATTAACACTTTCTGGCTGGGACGTAAGGCAGTCTCGCCGACATCAGTCCCATCCAGACGACTGCGAATTTGTTGCAGCTGCTGCGAAGCGTTATACATCGCATTTTGCACGCGTTCGGGCTGCGTCTGTAACGAAACCAGCTGGCTGTTATAAGACGCCAGATCGTTTTGTGCGTTTTGCAAATCGTCCAGCGCCTGGGCAACGCGAGTTTCCAGCTGGCGCAACGAAAGCGTACTCAGAATTTTGCGCGTTTCTTCGTCGTTATCGACATCGCTAAGTGCTGTTAACGCCGCGGTCGCCTGGCGCATTTTTTCCGGCGCTTCAGCGACTTTTTGCCGTAGCTGAACTGTCTCTTCTTTTATGCGATCGATTTTATCGAGGGTGGCTAATGTATCTGTCAGATCCTGCAGCTCCAGTTTGTCCTGAGCAGAAAGATCTTTTTGTTTATTTAGTGAGTCAAGTTGCGCCTGCAGGTCCGCTTTTGTCGGCAGATCACCATTCGATGACGCCCGCGCAAACGCCGTGTTCTGGCATAACAAGACAAAAACAAAAGCAATAAATGCTGAAAAAACAAAATGCCGTGATCGTTTGTAATACTGGAACATAGTCATGATGAATGAAGGTTTCTGAACCTGAAGAACGACCTGAAAAAGTCAAACCGCAAGAATATCACGACGCAGTGAACCAGAATAGCAACGACGAAAATGTCCAGGAAAAATCCTGGAGTCAGATTCAGGGTTATTCGTTAGTGGCAGGATTACGAAGCGTGGGGCACAGGAGATACATCTCCAGTAAGATGGCGACGTAATCGCGGGCTTCTTTTTTAAGATCAAAAGATTGCGGGGCAAAGAGCCAGTTTTCCATCAGGCCGGAAATATAGCCGCGCATAATAATTGCTGCCCGACGCGTCATTAAATCCGCAGGCAACATTTTCGCTTCAATACAATGTTTTAACGTTTGTTCTATACGGTCATAACTTTCCAGACAGAGATTACGTTGTGCCTGTTGCACAACAGCCATTTCTCCGACAAATTCGCATTTGTGGAATATAATCTCCATCAATAATCGACGTCGTTCTTCTGTCACCGTGGATTCAAGAACATGAATTAATATCTCTCTTAATACTGAGAGTGGATCGCCAGGGAATTTTGCCTGATACTCAAGCTCTAGTTCACCAATATTGGATTCTGACAGTTCCCAGATCTCACTGAACAAATCCGACTTGTCTTTAAAATGCCAGTAGATTGCACCGCGCGTAACGCCAGCTGCTTTTGCAATCTCACCCAGCGAGGTGGATGATACCCCCTGCTGTGAGAAAAGACGTAGAGCCACATCGAGGATGTGTTGGCGCGTTTCTTGCGCTTCTTGTTTGGTTTTTCGTGCCATATGTTCGTGAATTTACAGGCGTTAGATTTACATACATTTGTGAATGTATGTACCATAGCACGACGATAATATAAACGC
Organism: Shigella sp. FC1567; assembly: GCF_001743015.1. Lineage (NCBI taxonomy): Bacteria > Pseudomonadati > Pseudomonadota > Gammaproteobacteria > Enterobacterales > Enterobacteriaceae > Shigella > Shigella sp. FC1567. The sequence goes on along the minus strand of NZ_MIIV01000443.1, from coordinate 7,106 downwards.
AGCAATGGGTTTATTAACTTTTGACCATTGACCAATTTGAAATCGGACACTCGAGGTTTACATATGAACAAAAACAGAGGGTTTACGCCTCTGGCGGTCGTTCTGATGCTCTCAGGCAGCTTAGCCCTAACAGGATGTGACAACAAACAGGCCCAACAAGGTGGCCAGCAGATGCCCGCCGTTGGCGTAGTAACAGTCAAAACTGAACCTCTGCAGATCACAACCGAGCTTCCGGGTCGCACCAGTGCCTACCGGATCGCAGAAGTTCGTCCTCAAGTTAGCGGGATTATCCTGAAGCGTAATTTCAAAGAAGGTAGCGACATCGAAGCTGGTGTCTCTCTCTATCAGATTGATCCTGCGACCTATCAGGCGACATACGACAGTGCGAAAGGTGATCTGGCGAAAGCCCAGGCTGCAGCCAATATCGCGCAATTGACGGTGAATCGTTATCAGAAACTGCTCGGTACTCAGTACATCAGTAAGCAAGAGTACGATCAGGCTCTGGCTGATGCGCAACAGGCGAATGCTGCGGTAACTGCGGCGAAAGCTGCCGTTGAAACTGCGCGGATCAATCTGGCTTACACCAAAGTCACCGCTCCGATTAGCGGTCGCATTGGTAAGTCGAACGTGACGGAAGGCGCATTGGTACAGAACGGTCAGGCGACTGCGCTGGCAACCGTGCAGCAACTTGATCCGATCTACGTTGATGTGACCCAGTCCAGCAACGACTTCCTGCGCCTGAAACAGGAACTGGCGAATGGCACGCTGAAACAAGAGAACGGCAAAGCCAAAGTGTCGCTGATCACCAGTGACGGCATTAAGTTCCCGCAGGACGGTACGCTGGAATTCTCTGACGTTACCGTTGATCAGACCACTGGGTCTATCACCCTACGCGCTATCTTCCCGAACCCGGATCACACTCTGCTGCCGGGTATGTTCGTGCGCGCACGTCTGGAAGAAGGGCTTAATCCAAACGCTATTTTAGTCCCGCAACAGGGCGTAACCCGTACGCCGCGTGGTGATGCCACCGTACTGGTAGTTGGCGCGGATGACAAAGTGGAAACCCGTCCGATCGTTGCAAGCCAGGCTATTGGCGATAAGTGGCTGGTGACAGAAGGTCTGAAAGCAGGCGATCGCGTAGTAATAAGTGGGCTGCAGAAAGTGCGTCCTGGTGTCCAGGTAAAAGCACAAGAAGTTACCGCTGATAATAACCAGCAAGCCGCAAGCGGTGCTCAGCCTGAACAGTCCAAGTCTTAACTTAAACAGGAGCCGTTAAGACATGCCTAATTTCTTTATCGATCGCCCGATTTTTGCGTGGGTGATCGCCATTATCATCATGTTGGCAGGGGGGCTGGCGATCCTCAAACTGCCGGTGGCGCAATATCCTACGATTGCACCGCCGGCAGTAACGATCTCCGCCTCCTACCCCGGCGCTGATGCGAAAACAGTGCAGGACACGGTGACACAGGTTATCGAACAGAATATGAACGGTATCGATAACCTGATGTACATGTCCTCTAACAGTGACTCCACGGGGACCGTGCAGATCACCCTGACCTTTGAGTCTGGTACTGATGCGGATATCGCGCAGGTTCAGGTGCAGAACAAACTGCAGCTGGCGATGCCGTTGCTGCCGCAAGAAGTTCAGCAGCAAGGGGTGAGCGTTGAGAAATCATCCAGCAGCTTCCTGATGGTTGTCGGCGTTATCAACACCGATGGCACCATGACGCAGGAGGATATCTCTGACTACGTAGCGGCGAATATGAAAGATGCCATCAGCCGTACGTCGGGCGTGGGTGATGTTCAGTTGTTCGGTTCACAGTACGCGATGCGTATCTGGATGAACCCGAATGAGCTGAACAAATTCCAGCTAACGCCGGTTGATGTCATTACCGCCATCAAAGCGCAGAACGCCCAGGTTGCGGCGGGTCAGCTCGGTGGTACGCCGCCGGTGAAAGGCCAACAGCTTAACGCCTCTATTATTGCTCAGACGCGTCTGACCTCTACTGAAGAGTTCGGCAAAATCCTGCTGAAAGTGAATCAGGATGGTTCCCGCGTCCTGCTGCGTGATGTGGCGAAGATTGAGCTGGGTGGTGAGAACTACGACATCATCGCAGAGTTTAACGGCCAACCGGCTTCCGGTCTGGGGATCAAGCTGGCGACCGGTGCAAATGCGCTGGATACCGCTGCGGCAATCCGTGCTGAACTGGCGAAGATGGAACCGTTCTTCCCGTCGGGTCTGAAAATTGTTTACCCGTACGACACCACGCCGTTCGTGAAAATCTCTATTCACGAAGTGGTTAAAACGCTGGTCGAAGCGATCATCCTCGTGTTCCTGGTTATGTATCTGTTCCTGCAGAACTTCCGCGCGACGTTGATTCCGACCATTGCCGTACCGGTGGTATTGCTCGGGACCTTTGCCGTCCTTGCCGCCTTTGGCTTCTCGATAAACACGCTAACAATGTTCGGGATGGTGCTCGCCATCGGCTTGTTGGTGGATGACGCTATCGTTGTGGTAGAAAACGTGGAGCGTGTTATGGCGGAAGAAGGTTTGCCGCCAAAAGAAGCTACCCGTAAGTCGATGGGGCAGATTCAGGGCGCTCTGGTCGGTATCGCGATGGTACTGTCAGCGGTATTCGTACCGATGGCCTTCTTTGGCGGTTCTACTGGTGCTATCTATCGTCAGTTCTCTATTACCATTGTTTCAGCAATGGCGCTGTCGGTACTGGTAGCGTTGATCCTGACTCCGGCTCTTTGTGCCACCATGCTGAAACCGATTGCCAAAGGCGATCACGGGGAAGGTAAAAAAGGCTTCTTCGGCTGGTTTAACCGCATGTTCGAGAAGAGCACGCACCACTACACCGACAGCGTAGGCGGTATTCTGCGCAGTACGGGGCGTTACCTGGTGCTGTATCTGATCATCGTGGTCGGCATGGCCTATCTGTTCGTGCGTCTGCCAAGCTCCTTCTTGCCAGATGAGGACCAGGGCGTATTTATGACCATGGTTCAGCTGCCAGCAGGTGCAACGCAGGAACGTACGCAGAAAGTGCTCAATGAGGTAACGCATTACTATCTGACCAAAGAAAAGAACAACGTTGAGTCGGTGTTCGCCGTTAACGGCTTCGGCTTTGCGGGACGTGGTCAGAATACCGGTATTGCGTTCGTTTCCTTGAAGGACTGGGCCGATCGTCCGGGCGAAGAAAACAAAGTTGAAGCGATTACCATGCGTGCAACACGCGCTTTCTCGCAAATCAAAGATGCGATGGTTTTCGCCTTTAACCTGCCCGCAATCGTGGAACTGGGTACTGCAACCGGCTTTGACTTTGAGCTGATTGACCAGGCTGGCCTTGGTCACGAAAAACTGACTCAGGCGCGTAACCAGCTGCTTGCAGAAGCAGCAAAGCATCCTGATATGTTGACCAGCGTACGTCCAAACGGTCTGGAAGATACCCCGCAGTTTAAGATTGATATCGACCAGGAAAAAGCGCAGGCGCTGGGTGTTTCTATCAACGACATTAACACCACTCTGGGCGCTGCATGGGGCGGTAGCTATGTGAACGACTTTATCGACCGCGGTCGTGTGAAGAAAGTTTACGTCATGTCAGAAGCGAAATACCGTATGCTGCCGGATGATATCGGCGACTGGTATGTTCGTGCTGCTGATGGTCAGATGGTGCCGTTCTCGGCATTCTCCTCTTCTCGTTGGGAGTACGGTTCGCCGCGTCTGGAACGTTACAATGGCCTGCCATCCATGGAAATCTTAGGCCAGGCGGCACCGGGTAAAAGTACCGGTGAAGCAATGGAGCTAATGGAACAACTGGCGAGCAAACTGCCTACCGGTGTTGGCTATGACTGGACGGGGATGTCCTATCAGGAACGCCTCTCCGGCAACCAGGCACCTTCACTGTACGCGATTTCGTTGATTGTCGTATTCCTGTGTCTAGCGGCGCTGTACGAGAGCTGGTCGATTCCGTTCTCCGTTATGCTGGTCGTTCCGCTGGGGGTTATCGGTGCGTTGCTGGCTGCCACCTTCCGTGGCCTGACCAATGACGTTTACTTCCAAGTAGGCCTGCTCACAACCATTGGGTTGTCGGCGAAGAACGCGATACTTATCGTCGAATTCGCCAAAGACTTGATGGATAAAGAAGGTAAAGGTCTGATTGAAGCGACGCTTGATGCAGTGCGGATGCGTTTACGTCCGATCCTGATGACCTCGCTGGCGTTTATCCTCGGCGTTATGCCGCTGGTTATCAGTACTGGTGCTGGTTCCGGCGCGCAGAACGCAGTAGGTACCGGTGTAATGGGCGGGATGGTGACCGCAACGGTACTGGCAATCTTCTTCGTTCCGGTATTCTTTGTGGTGGTTCGCCGCCGCTTTAGCCGCAAGAATGAAGATATCGAGCACAGCCATACTGTCGATCATCATTGATACAACATGTAATCACTAAGGCCGCGCAAGCGGCCTTTTTTATGCATAACCTACGAACATTAAGGAGTAATTGAACCACCAACTCAGGATCTCATACGAAAACCAGTATTAACCACGGATAAAATTCATAAAAAATACTGATTGTTAGTTAATTTATATTAAGTAGCGCTAATAGATTTAATAATCCATAATCATTTAGAGGCTATTCTTAATTATTTGCGGTAATTCTTTATTCATTCCTCGGTTATTACGTCATATTCAGAGCAATCCTGGTATTAGTGTCACCAATTTCATCTGGCGATAATCCTGAAATGTTATGAACAGTTCGAGCAAACTGCTTTTACCTGCTGCGGGTTAGTGCTAGTATGAAAAAGTGAGTCCTGTCCCGATTCCTTCCTAATTGTAATTTTTCGTAATAATGCAATGAATACCTGCAAAGAGTGGCTTATAGTTAAGCTAACAAACGAGAGGGCAAGTCCAGGTCAGTAAGTTTTTTCCATCCCGAAAGGTGTCCGTTAGTTCAACCGCTAAGAAGGGGACGCGTTATGGATGAATACTCACCCAAAAGACATGATATCGCACAGCTTAAGTTTCTCTGTGAAACCCTGTATCATGACTGCCTTGCAAACCTTGAAGAAAGCAATTATGGCTGGGTTAACGACCCAACCTCGGCGATCAACCTCCAGTTGAATGAACTGATTGAGCATATTGCGACCTTCGCACTTAATTACAAAATTAAGTATAATGAAGACAATAAGCTCATTGAGCAGATCGACGAATATCTGGATGACACCTTTATGTTGTTCAGTAGTTATGGTATTAATATGCAGGATCTTCAGAAATGGCGGAAGTCAGGTAATCGACTATTCCGTTGTTTTGTCAATGCGACGAAAGAGAATCCTGCGAGTTTATCTTGTTAGAATTATTACAACCATGGGTAGAAGTATGTCCGAAAAACCTTTAACGAAAACCGATTATTTAATGCGTTTACGTCGTTGCCAGACAATTGACACGCTGGAGCGTGTTATCGAGAAAAATAAATACGAATTATCAGATAATGAACTGGCGGTATTTTACTCAGCCGCAGATCACCGCCTCGCCGAATTGACCATGAATAAACTATACGACAAGATCCCTTCCTCAGTATGGAAATTTATTCGCTAATAAATAATTCGCTTTCGGAGCTATAACCGGCTGTTTATTAAGAATTTTATACTTTTTCACCATGAAGACATACCCTATGTGATCTTTATCACACAGATGTAATGGGAACGTTCTGTTCACTGACTTTTCGTCTTACTGTGTTGCCGCATTTTCAGCAACCGGAGGTCAGTAATGAGCACAGAAAAAGAAAAGATGATTGCTGGTGAGTTGTATCGCTCGGCAGATGAGACGTTATCTCGCGATCGCCTGCGCGCTCGTCAGCTTATTCACCGATACAATCATTCCCTGGCGGAAGAGCACACATTACGCCAGCAAATTCTCGCTGATTTATTCGGTCAGGTGACAGAGGCTTATATTGAGCCAACGTTTCGCTGTGATTATGGCTATAACATTTTTCTCGGCAATAATTTTTTCGCCAACTTCGATTGCGTGATGCTTGATGTCTGCCCTATTCGCATCGGTGATAACTGTATGTTGGCACCAGGCGTTCATATCTACACGGCAACACATCCCATCGACCCTGTAGCACGTAATAGCGGTGCTGAACTGGGGAAACCCGTCACCATCGGTAATAACGTCTGGATTGGCGGACGCGCGGTCATTAACCCTGGTGTGACCATTGGTGATAACGTCGTGGTAGCTTCAGGTGCAGTTGTCACAAAAGGTGTCCCGGACAACGTTGTCGTGGGCGGTAATCCAGCCAGAATAATTAAAAAATTGTAATCGGTTTTTCGCAACTGTTATGCAAAATTGTGGTAGATCTGTTACTTCCCCTCTACTATTCCCACGTTAAAATAGGGTGTTCCCTGGAAAGTTGCAGATACCACGAAGGCAAACGATGACCGAAATACAACGCCTGCTGACCGAAACGATTGAGTCTCTGAATACCCGCGAAAAACGCGACAACAAACCCCGCTTTAGTATCAGTTTTATCCGTAAACATCCGGGGCTGTTTATCGGTATGTACGTTGCTTTTTTTGCCACCCTGGCGGTGATGTTGCAGTCCGAAACGCTGTCAGGCTCTGTCTGGCTACTGGTTGTATTATTTATCCTGCTTAATGGTTTCTTCTTTTTCGATGTCTACCCACGCTACCGCTATGAAGATATCGACGTGCTGGATTTCCGCGTTTGCTATAACGGCGAATGGTACAACACGCGCTTTGTACCTGCCGCGCTGTGAGGTGTACTGGCAATAGCGGACACTACCATTTGTTCTTTTTTAAGCAGCCATCTGATGATATTTTTCCCTGAAGGCTGCCGGGGAGATATTCCCCAGACGAGAGTGACGACGCTGACGATTGTAGAAAATCTCAATGTATTCCCGTATTACTGAGATGGCTTCATCCCGGTTATTAAAACGATAGTGGCTCAGGCTCTCATTTTTCAGCGTTCCCCAGAAGCTTTCCATCGGAGCGTTGTCGTAACAGTGACCTTTACGCGACATTGATGTTTTCAGACCAGACTGCTCCTGTATGACCCGGTAATCGTATGCGCAGTACTGTGAACCTCGATC
>NZ_MIIV01000442.1:0-302 GCF_001743015.1 Shigella sp. FC1567 | reverse complement strand
GGCGTCGGATGTCGCGCCAGTGCACGCATTATGGGCGTTGGCCTCAACACGGTTTTACGTCACTTAAAAAACTCAGGCCGCAGTCGGTAACCTCGCGCATACAACCGGGCAGTGATGTGATTGTCTGCGCTGAAATGGACGAACAGTGGGGCTACGGTCGGTGCTAAATCACGTCAGCGCTGGCTGTTTTACGCGTATGACATGGATACGGAGGACGGTTGTGGCGCACGTCTTCGGTGAACGCACTCTGGCCACACTGGAGCGTCTTCTGAGCCTGCTGTCGGCCTTTGAGGTCGTGGTAT
>NZ_MIIV01000441.1:0-302 GCF_001743015.1 Shigella sp. FC1567 | reverse complement strand
GACAGCAGGCTCAGAAGACGCTCCAGTGTGGCCAGAGTGCGTTCACCGAAGACGTGCGCCACAACCGTCCTCCGTATCCTGTCATACGCGTAAAACAGCCAGCGCTGACGTGATTTAGCACCGACGTAGCCCCACTGTTCGTCCATTTCAGCGCAGACAATCACATCACTGCTAGACTGGCCCCCTGAATCTCCAGACAACCAGTATCACTTAAATAAGTGATAGTCTTAATACTAGTTTTTAGACTAGTCATTGGAGTACAGATGATTGATGTCTTAGGGCCGGAGAAACGCAGACGGCGT
>NZ_MIIV01000440.1:0-308 GCF_001743015.1 Shigella sp. FC1567 | reverse complement strand
CGCTGGCTCGAAGAGCAGCAGTCCATGCTGGCACTGCCTCCGGAGAAAAAAGAGTATGACGTGCATCCTGGTGAAAATCTGGTGAGCTTCGACAACCCCCCCCAGCATCATCCACTCTCCATCTACGACTCATTCTGCAGAGGAGTGGCGTGATGATGGAACTGCAACATCAACGACTGATGGCGCTCGCCGGGCAGTTGCAACTGGAAAGTGAACCGCCCCGGGAATCCTGGAGACTAAACTTCCTGAGAAAGAGGTAAACAGGATGACTAAAAATACTCGTTTTTCCCCCGAAGTCCGTCAACGGG
>NZ_MIIV01000439.1:0-310 GCF_001743015.1 Shigella sp. FC1567 | reverse complement strand
TTTTTTCGTGCCTGCGGGCTGGTTTTCAGCTTCACCAGATGATCGCCTTTACCCAGTTTTCTGAGCTCTTCATATTGCGCTCCCTTCCTGAGAGGTATCATCCAGTGGCGGTGTTCTCCCGCCAGGCTCCAGGCATTTAACAGTCCCAGTGAGTAATAACCTTTATCCATTAACGTCAGAGTGTTATCGCCGGTTTGTTCTATAAGTTGCTCAGCAAGCTCATTTTCGCTGTTCTTCATCGTGCCGAAGGCTGCAGCCGTCAGCAGATGGCTGGTCAGTTCCATCTGGCAGACCATTTTGACCTGCGGGT
>NZ_MIIV01000438.1:0-310 GCF_001743015.1 Shigella sp. FC1567 | reverse complement strand
TGGCCGCCGGAGAACAGGTTGTTCCTGCCTCTGAACTTGCTGCCGCCATGAAGCAGATTAAAGAACTCCAGCGCCTGCTCGGCAAGAAAACGATGGAAATGAACTCCTCAAAGAAGCCGTTGAATATGGACGGCAAAAAAGTGGATAGCGCACGCGCCCTTATTGCCCGGGGATGGGGAGTAAGCTTAGTCAGCCGTTGTCTCCGGGTGTTGCGTGCGCAGTTGCACGTCATTCTCAGACGAACCGATGACTGGATGGATGGCCGCCGCAGTCGTCACACTGATGATACGGATGTGCTTCTCCGTATACA
>NZ_MIIV01000437.1:0-315 GCF_001743015.1 Shigella sp. FC1567 | reverse complement strand
CCAGACTTTACGCACACCGTATACCTGATGATTCCCATCGTATACGCGCAGTATCTCTTTCTTCAGCCAGTCATCGCGCTGCGCACGGGCACTGCGTTTATCAGGATGATGTCGCTGTTGCTGACAGTGGTAATACGTTGACGGGGCAATATGTAGTTCACTGCATACCGGTCCGACCCCGTACAGCTTACGCAGCTTATCCAGCAGTGGCATCACTTTTCCAGAGGCGGTCGAACTCCGCCTTCGCAAAATAAGCGGAAGCCTGGCGAAGGATATCGTTACTGCGGCGCAGTTCACAATTTTCACGTTCCAGCT
>NZ_MIIV01000436.1:0-322 GCF_001743015.1 Shigella sp. FC1567 | reverse complement strand
AACAGCATCCGGCGCAGTTTTTCTATCTGAGCCCGCAGATGTTCTATTTCCCGTTCATCTTCTTCGATCTTTTCTTCGGCGCGGGCCAGTGCAGAGCGCAGGAAGGCCTCCGTCTCTTCAACCAGACTCAGTTGCTGGTCTTTCTGACGGAGCTGGCATTCCAGTTCTGCAATGCGAATGAGGTATTTTTGATTCATGGCCGTTTTTATAATCCGGCCATGACATTTTACAACATTGTCAGTGCATTAAGGCGGGATGTTTTTGGCTGACGCCAGTCCAGCTTATCGAGGAGCATTGCCAGTTGCGAGCGGGTAATGGATAC
>NZ_MIIV01000435.1:0-329 GCF_001743015.1 Shigella sp. FC1567 | reverse complement strand
AGGAAGTCTTACTGCTGTGACCGCCGGAGAACAGGTTGTTCCTGCCTCTGAACTTGCTGCCGCCATGAAGCAGATTAAAGAACTCCTGCGCCTGCTCGGCAAGAAAACGATGGAAAATGAACTCCTCAAAGAAGCCGTTGAATATGGACGGGCAAAAAAGTGGATAGCGCACGCGCCCTTATTGCCCGGGGATGGGGAGTAAGCTTAGTCAGCCGTTGTCTCCGGGTGTCGCGTGCGCAGTTGCACGTCATTCTCAGACGAACCGATGACTGGATGGATGGCCGCCGCAGTCGTCACACTGATGATACGGATGTGCTTCTCCGTATACA
>NZ_MIIV01000434.1:0-336 GCF_001743015.1 Shigella sp. FC1567 | reverse complement strand
CATCAATGGTCTTTACAAAGCGGAGGTAATACACCGTAAGAGCTGGAAAAACCGTGCAGAAGTGGAACTGGCCACACTCACGTGGGTGGACTGGTATAATAATCGACGATTGCTGGAAAGGCTGGGCCACATCCCTCCGGCAGAAGCAGAAAAAGCTTATTATGCTTCCATCGGAAACGATGATCTGGCAGCCTGAGTTCACAGATAAAACACTCTCCAGGAAACCCGGGGCGGTTCAGTATCCATTACCCGCTCGCAACTGGCAATGCTCCTCGATAAGCTGGACTGGCGTCAGCCAAAAACATCCCGCCTTAATGCACTGACAATGTTGTAAAA
>NZ_MIIV01000433.1:0-341 GCF_001743015.1 Shigella sp. FC1567 | reverse complement strand
GGGCCGAATAGCAATGTCTGTCGCACAACAACCACAATGTCACAAATAAAAAATGAGAATAACCAGTTCCCTGAAGGCGACGTAGCCCGGTACAAGAGTGAAGTGGTCAACAAAAACTGGCCACCGAGTTAGAGTTTTTCCAGTATCGATTTTCCGATTCGTTTGGGGGTAACCCACCGTTATATTCGTGCGGTCTTAGTGCGCTGTAATATCCAACGATATAGTCCGTTATGGCGTGAGCTGCCTCGCTGAAGCTTACGTAACCCACCACCGGCATCCATTCGTTCTTCAGACTCCTGAAGAAGCGTTCCATTGGGCTGTTATCCCAGCAGTTTCCGCGC
>NZ_MIIV01000432.1:0-25575 GCF_001743015.1 Shigella sp. FC1567 | reverse complement strand
AACCGTTCTGACAGCTTCGGCTTTGAACTCTTTAGAGTAACGTTGGTTTTTTCTGCTCATTATTAGCTCCTTCTGATGCCATTCTATTTCAGGAAGGAGTGTCCGTTAAACTCAGGCTACCTCATCCAACTCAACGAAAGCCTCTGTATTGGCTGCAAGCTTTGCGCCGTGGTCTGCCCATTTGGCGCAATCAGCGCTTCAGGAAGCCGTCCGGTGAATGCCCCTGCGCAATATGTTTTTCAGGCTGACGGCTCACTCAAAGATGGCGAAGAAAACGCGCCGACCCAACATGCTTTGCTGCGCTGGGAACCGGGTGTCCAGACCGTCGCGGTGAAATGCGACCTGTGTAATTTCTTGCCAGAAGGTCCGGCCTGCGTTCGCGCTTGCCCGAATCAGGCGTTACGGCTGATTACCGACGATAGCCTGCAACGTCAGATGAAAGAAAAACAGCGCCTTGCCGCAAGCTGGTTTGCCAATGGCGGGGAGGATCCCCTTTCCCTCACTCAGGAGCAACACTAATGGATGCCCTGCAATTATTAACCTGGTCGCTGATCCTCTTTCTGTTTGCCAGTCTGGCTTCGCTGTTTTACTCGGTCTGGACAGACTGGCTATTAAGCTTTCCGGCATCACATCGCTGGTGGGCGGCGTGATTGGCATCATCAGCGGAATTACGCAATTACATGCTGGTGTAACTTTAGTCGCCCGTTTTGCCACCCCTTTTGACTTTGCCGATTTAACCCTGCGAATGGATAGCCTCTCGGTATTTATGGTGCTGGTTATCTCCTTGCTGGTGGTGGTTTGTTCGCTCTATTCATTGACTTATATGCGCGAATACGAGGGCAAAGGCGCGGCGGCGATGGGCTTCTTTATGAATCTTTTCATCGCATCGATGGTTGCCCTGCTGGTGATGGACAACGCTTTTTGGTTCATCGTGCTGTTTGAAATGATGTCGCTGTCTTCCTGGTTTCTGGTCATTGCCAGGCAGGATAAAACGTCGATCAACGCTGGCATGCTCTACTTTTTTATCGCCCACGCCGGATCGGTGCTGATTATGATCGCCTTCTTGCTGATGGGGCGCGAAAGCGGCAGCCTCGATTTTGCCAGTTTCGCACGCTTTCACTTTCTCCGGGGCTGGCGTCGGCGATGTTTCTGCTGGCCTTTTTCGGTTTTGGCGCGAAAGCCGGGATGATGCCGTTGCACAGCTGGTTGCCGCGCGCTCACCCTGCCGCACCATCGCACGCTTCGGCGTTGATGTCTGGCGTAATGGTCAAAATCGGTATTTTCGGCATCCTGAAAGTAGCGATGGATCTGCTGGCGCAAACGGGTTTGCCTCTGTGGTGGGGCATTCTGGTGATGGCGATCGGCGCAATCTCCGCGCTCCTGGGCGTGCTATATGCGCTGGCGGAACAGGATATCAAACGGCTGCTGGCCTGGAGTACCGTCGAAAACGTCGGCATTATTTTGCTGGCAGTCGGTGTGGCGATGGACGGTCTGTCACTGCACGACCCGCTGCTCACCGTGGTTGGACTGCTCGGCGCACTGTTTCATCTGCTCAACCATGCGCTGTTCAAAGGGCTGCTATTTCTCGGCGCGGGCGCGATTATTTCGCGTTTGCATACCCACGACATGGAAAAAATGGGGGCACTGGCGAAACGGATGCCGTGGACAGCCGCAGCATGCCTGATTGGTTGCCTCGCGATATCAGCCATTCCTCCGCTGAATGGTTTTATCAGCGAATGGTACACCTGGCAGTCGCTGTTCTCACTAAGTCGTGTGGAAGCCGTAGCGCTACAACTTGCGGGTCCTATTGCTATGGTAATGCTGGCAGTCACTGGTGGGCTGGCAGTAATGTGCTTCGTCAAAATGTACGGTATTACTTTCTGTGGTGCGCCGCGCAGTACACACGCTGAAGAGGCACAGGAAGTGCCAAATACGATGATCGTCGCCATGCTACTGCTCGCGGCACTCTGCGTATTAATTGCGCTTAGTGCCAGTTGGCTGGCACCGAAGATAATGCATATTGCCCATGCGTTTACCAATACCCCTCCCGTCACTGTCGCCAGCGGAATAGCACTTGTACCCGGCACGTTTCATACACGGGTCACTCCTTCATTACTGTTGCTGTTACTACTGGCGATGCCTTTGCTGCCTGGCCTTTACTGGCTGTGGTGTCGTTCGCGCCGCGCAGCGTTTCGTCGCACAGGAGATGCCTGGGCATGCGGCTACGGCTGGGAAAACGCGATGGCTCCGTCAGGCAATGGCGTGATGCAGCCGCTGCGTGTGGTCTTCTCTGCGTTATTTCGTCTACGACAACAGCTCGACCCTACGCTGAGGCTAAATAAAGATCTTGCGCACGTCACCGCCAGGGCTCAGAGCACAGAACCCTTCTGGGATGAGCGGGTGATCCGCCCCATCGTGAGCGCCACCCAACGGCTGGCCAAAGAAATACAGCATCTGCAAAGCGGCGACTTTCGTCTCTATTGCCTGTATCTAGTTGCCGCACTGGTTGTGCTGCTAATCGCTATTGCCGTCTAAGGAAATCACCATGAGACAAACTCTTTGCGACGGATATCTGGTCATTTTTGCGTTAGCACAGGCCGTGATTCTGCTGCTGCTAACCCCGCTTTTTACGGGTATTTCCCGGCAGATACGCGCGCGTATGCACTCCCGCCGCGGGCCGGGGATCTGGCAGGATTATCGCGAGATCCACAAACTGTTTAAACGCCAGGAAGTTGCGCCTATATCTTCAGGTCTGATGTTCCGCCTGATGCCGTGGGTATTAATCAGCAGCATGCTGGTGCTGGCGATGGCCCTACCACTTTTTATTACCGTTTCCCCTTTTGCGGGCGGCGGCGATCTGATCACCCTTATCTATCTTCTTGCCCTGTTTCGTTTTTTCTTTGCTCTTTCCGGACTGGATACCGGAAGCCCGTTTGCGGGAGTCGGTGCCAGTCGCGAGTTGACGCTCGGCATTCTGGTCGAACCCATGCTCATTCTCTCACTGCTGGTATTGGCGCTGATAGCAGGTTCCACGCATATCGAGATGATCAGCAATACGCTGGCAACGGGCTGGAACTCGCCGCTAACCACCGTACTGGCGTTACTGGCCTGTGGTTTTGCCTGCTTCATTGAGATGGGAAAAATTCCCTTTGATGTTGCTGAAGCAGAACAGGAATTACAGGAAGGCCCGCTGACCGAATATTCCGGTGCCGGGCTGGCGCTAGCGAAATGGGGGCTGGGGCTGAAACAGGTCGTGATGGCAGCACTGTTTGTGGCCCTGTTTCTGCCCTTTGGGCGCGCGCAAGAACTTTCTCTCGCCTGCCTGCTGACTTCACTTGTCGTTACGCTGCTCAAGGTTTTGCTGATTTTTGTACTGGCCTCAATCGCAGAAAACACGCTGGCACGCGGGCGTTTTTTACTCATTCACCATGTGACCTGGCTTGGCTTCAGCCTTGCTGCGCTTGCATGGGTCTTCTGGTTAACCGGTCTGTAAGGAGCACTGACGGAATATGGAAAATCTTGCTCTGACGACGTTAATGCTGCCTTTTATCGGCGCACTGGTCGTTTCGTTTTCGCCACAACGTCGGGCCGCCGAATGGGGGTTTTGTTCGCCGCACTGACCACGCTGTGCATGTTGTCGCTGATCTCCGCGTTTTATCAGGCCGATAAAGTTGCCGTCACGTTGACGTTGGTCAACGTGGGGGATGTGGCATTGTTTGGCCTGGTCATTGATCGCGTGAGTACGCTGATTCTGTTTGTGGTGGTGTTTCTCGGTTTGCTGGTCACGATCTACTCCACGGGTTATCTGACGGATAAAAATCGCGAACACCCGCATAACGGCACGAATCGTTATTACGCATTTTTGCTGGTGTTTATCGGCGCGATGGCGGGACTGGTACTCTCCTCGACGCTGCTCGGTCAGTTGTTGTTTTTTGAAATTAGGGCGGCTGCTCCTGGGCGTTGATCAGTTATTACCAGAGCGATAAAGCGCAGCGTTCAACACTAAAAGCGTTGCTTATCACCCATATCGGTTCGTTGGGGTTGTATCTTGCCGCCGCCACGCTGTTTTTGCAGACCGGAACGTTTGTGCTTAGCGCGATGAGCGAGTTACATGGCGACGCACGTTATCTGGTTTATGGCGGCATCCTGTTTGCCGCGTGGGGGAAATCGGCCCAGCTACCGATGCAAGCGTGGCTACCGGACGCAATGGAAGCGCCAACACCGATCAGAGCCTATCTCCACGCCGCATCGATGGTGAAAGTGGGCGGCTGGCACTGGAGGGCAGCATCGCCTACATCGTCAACCACGCGTTCGCTAAAAGCCTGTTTTTCCTTGTAGCAGGTGCGCTGAGTTACAGCTGCGGCACGCGCTTGTTGCCGCGTCTGCGTGGCGTATTGCACTCCCTGCCGTTGCCAGGCGTGGGTTTCTGCGTGGCAGCGCTGGCGATTACCGGTGTGCCGCCGTTCAACGGCTTCTTCAGTAAATTCCCGCTGTTTGCCGCCGGTTTTGCGTTGTCAGTGGAGTACTGGATCCTGCTGCCCGCCATGATTCTGCTGATGATTGAATCGGTCGCCAGTTTCGCCTGGTTTATTCGCTGGTTTGGTCGCGTTGTGCCTGGCAAACCGAGCGAGGCCGTCGCCGATGCCGCACCGCTGCCAGGGTCAATGCGCCTGGTGTTGATTGTACTGATTGTGATGTCGCTGATTTCCAGCGTAATCGCCGCGACCTGGTTGCAGTAAGGAGATGATGAATGATCGGTTCTATGATCGTAAATAATCTGGCGGGACTGATGATGCTGACATCGCTGTTTGTGATTAGCGTCAAAAGCTATCGCCTGTCATGCGGATTTTACGCCTGCCAGTCGCTGGTGCTGGTGTCTATTTTCGCCACTCTCTCGTGCCTGTTCGCCGCAGAGCAACTGCTGATCTGGTCCGCCAGCGCCTTTATCACCAAAGTGCTGCTGGTACCGTTAATCATGACTTACGCTGCACGAAATATTCCCCAGAACATCCCGGAAAAAGCGTTATTCGGTCCGGCAATGATGGCACTGCTCGCGGCGTTAATTGTCCTGCTTTGCGCATTTGTCGTTCAGCCCGTGAAGCTACCGATGGCTACCGGGCTGAAACCGGCGCTGGCGGTAGCGTTAGGTCATTTTCTGCTTGGCCTGCTGTGCATTGTCAGCCAGCGCAATATCCTGCGGCAAATTTTTGGTTACTGCCTGATGGAAAACGGCTCCCATCTGGTGCTGGCGCTTCTTGCCTGGCGAGCACCGGAACTGGTGGAAATAGGTATCGCTACCGACGCCATCTTCGCCGTCATTGTGATGGTGTTACTGGCAAGAAAAATATGGCGTACCCACGGCACGCTGGACGTGAACAACTTGACCGCGCTGAAGGGATAATGAGATGAGTTATTCTGTGATGTTCGCTTTACTCCTGCTCACGCCGCTGCTTTTTTCGCTGCTCTGTTTTGCCTGCCGGAAACGGGGGCTCTCTGCGACTTGTACGGTGACTGTATTACATAGCTTAGGGATCACACTGCTGCTGATTCTGGCACTCTGGGTGGTCCAAACTGCCGCTGATGCAGGAGAAATATTCGCTGCGGGACTGTGGCTTCATATTGATGGTCTGGGCGGTTTGTTCCTCGCCATTCTTGGTGTGATTGGCTTTCTCACCGGTGTTTACTCGATTGGCTACATGCGTCATGAAGTGGCACACGGCGAGCTTTCACCCGTTACACTGTGCGATTACTACGGTTTCTTCCATCTGTTTTTGTTCACCATGCTGCTGGTTGTTACCAGCAATAACCTGATTGTGATGTGGGCGGCGATCGAAGCCACCACCTTAAGCTCGGCGTTTCTGGTAGGCATTTACGGTCAGCGTTCATCGCTGGAATCAGCATGGAAGTACATCATTATTTGTACTGTTGATGTCGCTTTTGGTCTGTTCGGTACCGTGCTGGTATACGCCAACGCCGCCAGCGTTATGCCGCAGGCAGAAATGGCGATATTCTGGAGCGAGGTTCTTAAGCAATCGTCCTTGCTTGACCCAACATTAATGCTGTTGGCCTTTGTGTTTGTGCTAATTGGCTTTGGTACCAAAACCGGGCTATTTCCCATGCACGCCTGGCTGCCGGATGCTCACAGTGAAGCGCCGAGTCCGGTCAGCGCCCTGCTCTCCGCCGTATTGCTGAACTGCGCGCTGTTGGTGCTGATTCGCTATTACATCATTATTTGCCAAGCCATCGGCAGCGATTTCCCCAACCGGTTGTTGCTCATCTTCGGCATGTTGTCGGTTGCCGTGGCGGCATTTTTCATTCTGGTACAGCGGGACATTAAGCGTCTGCTGGCGTACTCCAGCGTGGAGAACATGGGGCTGGTCGCGGTGGCGCTAGGCATTGGCGGGCCGCTGGGAATTTTTGCCGCGCTGCTGCACACCTTAAACCACAGTCTGGCAAAAACGCTGCTGTTCTGCGGTTCCGGCAATGTACTGCTCAAGTACGGCACGCGCGATCTCAACGTCGTCTGTGGGATGCTCAAAATCATGCCATTTACCGCCGTGCTGTTTGGCGGCGGTGCGCTGGCGCTGGCAGGGATGCCGCCCTTCAACATTTTTCTTAGCGAATTTATGACCGTTACCGCAGGACTGGCACGTAATCACCTGCTGATTATCGTCCTGCTGTTATTGCTGTTAACGCTGGTGCTGGCGGGCCTGGTACGGATGGCTGCGCGGGTGTTAATGGCGAAACCGCCGCAGGCCGTTAACCGGGGTGATCTCGGCTGGTTGACCACCTCGCCAATGGTGATTCTGCTGGTCATGATGCTGGCGATGGGAACGCATATTCCACAACCTGTCATCAGGATCCTGGCGGGCGCTTCCACTATAGTCCTCTCAGGGACGCACGACCTGCCTGCACAACGTAGCACCTGGCATGATTTTTTGCCTTCAGGCACCGCATCTGTTTCGGAGAAACACAGTGAACGTTAATTCATCGTCAAATAGTGGCGAAGCGATTCTCGCCGCCCTGAAAACGCAGTTCCCCGGCGCGGTACTGGATGAAGAGCGACAAACGCCTGAACAGGTCACCATTACGGTGAAAATCAATCTGCTGCCTGACGTTGTACATTATCTTTATTATCAACATGATGGCTGGCTTCCAGTCCTGTTTGGCAACGACGAGCGGACACTTAACGGTCATTACGCGGTTTATTATGCCCTTTCAATGGAAGGGGCCGAAAAATGCTGGATCGTGGTGAAGGCACTGGTCGATGCCGACAGTCGGGAGTTTCCGTCAGTCACACCGCGCGTCCCTGCCGCGGTCTGGGGCGAGCGAGAAATTCGCGATATGTACGGGCTGATTCCGGTTGGCCTGCCGGATCAGCGTCGCCTGGTGTTGCCCGATGACTGGCCGGAAGATATGCATCCGCTGCACAAAGATGCGATGGATTATCGACTGCGCCCTGAACCGACGACAGATTCCGAAACGTATGCGTTTATCAATGAGGGCAACAGCGATGCGCGGGTGATCCCTGTCGGCCCGCTGCATATCACCTCCGATGAACCGGGTCACTTCCGCTTGTTTGTGGATGGCGAGCAAATTGTCGATGCTGATTACCGCCTGTTTTATGTCCATCGAGGCATGGAGAAACTGGCAGAAACGCGGATGGGCTACAACGAAGTGACCTTCTTATCGGACCGCGTGTGTGGGATTTGCGGTTTTGCCCACAGTGTGGCCTATACCAACTCGGTTGAAAATGCACTGGGGATTGAGGTGCCGCAACGAGCGCATACCATTCGCTCGATTCTGCTGGAAGTCGAACGGCTACACAGTCATTTGCTCAACCTTGGCCTCTCCTGCCATTTTGT
Source organism: Shigella sp. FC1567 (assembly GCF_001743015.1). NCBI lineage: Bacteria > Pseudomonadati > Pseudomonadota > Gammaproteobacteria > Enterobacterales > Enterobacteriaceae > Shigella > Shigella sp. FC1567. Next base: position 17,710 of record NZ_MIIV01000432.1, on the reverse strand, counting down.
TGGTTTTGATACCGGCTTTATGCAATTTTTCCGCGTGCGGGAAAAGTCGATGACGATGGCGGAATTGCTGACCGGGTCGCGTAAAACCTACGGTCTGAATCTGATTGGTGGTGTTCGCCGCGATATTCTCAAAGAGCAACGTCTGCAAACGCTGAAACTGGTGCGCGAGATGCGCGCCGACGTGTCGGAGCTGGTAGAGATGCTGCTTGCTACGCCGAATATGGAACAACGCACTCAGGGCATTGGCATTCTCGACCGACAAATCGCCCGTGATTATAGCCCTGTAGGGCCGCTGATCCGCGGCAGTGGTTTTGCCCGTGATTTGCGCTTTGATCACCCCTACGCCGACTACGGCAATATTCCAAAAACACTGTTTACCTTCACCGGCGGCGATGTTTTCTCCCGCGTGATGGTCCGTGTCAAAGAGACGTTTGATTCGCTGGCAATGCTGGAATTTGCCCTCGACAACATGCCGGATACCCCACTGCTGACCGAAGGCTTTAGCTATAAACCTCACGCATTCGCGCTGGGCTTTGTTGAAGCGCCACGCGGTGAAGACGTGCACTGGAGCATGCTCGGTGATAACCAAAAATTGTTCCGCTGGCGCTGCCGTGCCGCCACCTACGCCAACTGGCCGGTGTTGCGTTACATGCTGCGCGGCAATACCGTTTCTGACGCACCGCTGATTATCGGTAGCCTTGATCCCTGCTACTCCTGTACCGACCGTGTGACGCTGGTAGATGTGCGCAAGCGCCAGTCAAAAACCGTGCCGTATAAAGAGATCGAACGCTACGGCATTGATCGTAACCGTTCGCCGCTGAAGTAAGGACAGAAGATGCTGAAGTTACTGAAAACTATTATGCGCGCCGGAACCGCGACGGTGAAATATCCCTTCGCGCCACTGGAGGTCAGCCCAGGCTTTCGCGGGAAACCGGACCTGATGCCCAGCCAATGTATTGCCTGCGGCGCCTGTGCTTGTCCGGCAAATGCGCTGACTATCCAGACCGACGACCAGCAAAATTCGCGCACCTGGCAGCTCTATCTGGGGCGTTGTATTTACTGCGGACGTTGTGAAGAAGTGTGCCCGACCAGAGCCATCCAGCTTACCAATAACTTTGAACTGACCGTCACCAATAAAGCCGATCTCTATACCCGCGCGACGTTCCATCTACAACGTTGCAGCCGTTGCGAACGCCCGTTTGCCCCGCAAAAAACCGTCGCACTGGCTGCTGAATTGTTGGCACAGCAACAAAATGCGCCACAAAACCGCGAAATGTTGCGGGCGCAAGCGAGCGTCTGCCCGGAGTGCAAACAACGCGCGACGCTGATCAACGACGATACAGATGTACCGCTGGTGGCTAAGGAGCAGCTATGAGTCCAGTGCTTACACAACATGTCAGCCAGCCCATCACGCTGGATGAGCAAACGCAAAAGATGAAGCGGCATTTGCTACAGGATATCCGTCGCTCAGCCTACGTTTATCGCGTCGATTGCGGCGGCTGCAACGCCTGTGAAATCGAAATTTTTGCTGCCATCACCCCCGTATTCGACGCAGAACGTTTTGGCATTAAGGTTGTTTCATCACCGCGTCACGCCGATATTTTGTTATTTACTGGCGCAGTCACCCGGGCGATGCGTATGCCTGCACTTCGGGCGTATGAGTCTGCCCCCGATCATAAAATCTGTGTTTCCTACGGCGCGTGCGGTGTCGGCGGCGGTATTTTCCACGATCTCTACAGCGTCTGGGGCGGCAGCGACACCATTGTCCCCATTGATGTTTGGATCCCCGGCTGCCCGCCAACACCGGCCGCCACCATTCACGGTTTCGCCGTGGCGCTCGGTTTGCTGCAACAGAAGATTCACGCTGTGGATTATCGCGATCCCACCGGGGTGACTATGCAACCGTTGTGGCCACAGATCCCGCCATCACAGCGTATCGCCATTGAGCGAGAAGCGCGGCGGCTGGCGGGCTATCGTCAGGGGCGAGAAATTTGCGATCGGCTCCTGCGCCATTTAAGCGACGATCCTACAGGAAATCGGGTTAACACCTGGTTGCGCGATGCCGACGATCCACGTCTCAATAGTATCGTTCAGCAACTCTTTCGCGTACTCCGGGGGTTACATGACTGAAGAGTGCGGGGAAATTGTTTTCTGGACGCTGCGAAAAAAGTTTGTCGCCAGTAGCGACGAGATGCCGGAACACCGCTCTCAGGTAATGTATTACTCGCTGGCTATCGGCCATCACGTTGGCGTGATTGATTGTCTGAATGTCGCCTTCCGCTGCCCACTGACGGAAAACGAAGATTGGCTTGCACAGGTCGAAGAGGAGCAAGCCCGACGTAAGATGCTGGGGGTGATGACCTTTGGTGAGATTGTTATTGACGCCAGCCACACCGCCCTGTTGACCCGGGCATTCGCGCTACTGGCAGATGACGCGACGTCTGTGTGGCAGGCGCGTAGCATTCAATTCATTCATCTGTTGGATGAAATTGTGCAGGAACCGGCCATCTATCTGATGGCCAGAAAAATTGCGTGAGAAGGATTTCTCATTAATAAGGACTGTTGATGGCTATGTCAGACGAGGCGATGTTTGCCCCGCCACAAGGAATAACAATTGAAGCGGTAAACGGAATGCTCGCGGAGCGGTTAGCACAGAAACACGGTAAGGCGTCTTTATTACGCGCCTTCATCCCGATGCCGCCGCCGTTCAGCCCGGTACAACTTATTGAACTGCATGTTATCAAAAGCAACTTCTATTACCGCTACCATGATGATGGCAGCGATGTGACGGCAACAACAGAGTATCAGGGCGAGATGGTCGATTATTCGCGTCACGCCGTCCTTCTCGGCAGTAGTGGAATGGCGGAGCTACGCTTTATTCGTACCCACGGCAGCCGTTTTACTCCCTAGGATTGCACACTGTTTAACTGGCTGGCACGCATTATCACTCCGGTTCTGCAATCATGGCTCAATGATGAAGAACAACAGGTGGCGCTGCGTTTGCTGGAGAAAGATCGCGATCATCATCGGGTACTGGTTGATATTACTAATGCAGTGCTGTCACATCTTGATCTCGACGATCTGATCGCTGACGTCGCTCGTGAGATCCATCATTTTTTCGGTCTGGCTTCAGTCAGTATGGTACTGGGCGATCATCGAAAGAACGAGAAGTTTAGCCTGTGGTGCAGCGATCTTTCTGCCTCACATTGTGCGTGTCTGCCACGCAATATGCCTGGCGACAGTGTATTGCTGACACAAACGCTACAAACCCGACAACCGACCTTGACGCACCGTGCAGACGATCTGTTTCTCTGGCAACGCGACCCGTTATTACTCTTACTTGCATCTAACGGCTGCGAATCTGCGCTCCTTATACCGCTTACCTTTGGCAACCATACACCGGGTGCATTGTTGCTGGCGCATACCTCTTCCACTCTCTTTAGTGAGGAAAACTGCCAGCTACTACAACACATAGCCGATCGCATCGCTATTGCCGTTGGCAATGCCGATGCCTGGCGTAGCATGACCGATTTGCAGGAAAGTTTGCAGCAAGAAAACTACCAGCTTAGCGAGCAGCTCCTTTCGAATCTGGGCATCGGTGACATTATCTATCAAAGCCAGGCAATGGAAGACCTGCTCCAGCAGGTAGATATTGTAGCGAAGAGCGACAGTACGGTGTTGATTTGTGGTGAAACCGGAACCGGCAAAGAGGTGATCGCCAGAGCGCTCCATCAACTTAGCACGCGACGCGACAAACCGCTGGTCAAAATCAACTGCGCTGCCATCCCCGCCAGTCTTCTGGAAAGTGAGTTATTCGGTCATGACAAAGGGGCGTTTACTGGTGCGATTAATACACATCGTGGTCGTTTTGAAATTGCCGATGGCGGCACGTTGTTTCTCGATGAAATTGGCGATCTGCCGTTAGAACTTCAGCCTAAACTGCTGCGCGTATTGCAGGAACGGGAGATTGAGCGTCTCGGCGGGAGTAGAACGATCCCGGTGAATGTCAGAGTCATTGCCGCCACCAACCGTGATTTGTGGCAAATGGTTGAAGATCGCCAGTTTCGCAGCAATCTCTTTTATCGCCTGAATGTCTTCCCATTGGAATTGCCGCCGCTACGCGACCGTCCGGAAGATATCCCTCTTTTAGCAAAACATTTCACGCAAAAAATGGCGCGCCATATGAATCGCGCAATTGACGCCATCCCGACCGAGGCGCTACGCCAGTTGATGTCGTGGGACTGGCCGGGCAACGTGCACGAGCTGGAAAACGTGATTGAGCGAGCGGTACTGCTGACTCGCGGTAACAGTCTGAATTTACATCTTAATGTCCGACAAAGCCGTTTACTGCCGACGCTAAATGAAGATTCAGCGCTTCGCAGTTCAATGGCGCAGTTGCTGCACCCGACGACGCCAGAGAATGACGAAGAAGAACGTCAGCGCATTGTTCAGGTATTGCGAGAAACCAATGGCATTGTTGCCGGGCCCCGTGGCGCGGCGACACGATTAGGGATGAAGCGCACCACGCTGCTGTCACGAATGCAGCGTCTGGGGATCTCGGTTCGCGAGGTGTTGTAATCTGCTTTTGCAGGAGTATGCATGAGAAACAAACTCTCTTTCGACTTGCAGTTGAGCGCCAGAAAAGCGGCAATCGCTGAACGGATTGCCGTCCATAAAATTGCCCGCAGTAAAGTGTCGGTCTTTTTAATGGCGATGTCCGCTGGCGTGTTTATGGCGATCGGATTTACTTTTTACCTTTCCGTTATCGCCGATGCCCCGTCTTCACAGGCATTAACCCATCTGGTGGGCGGCCTTTGCTTTACACTCGGCTTTATTTTGCTGGCGGTTTGCGGCACAGCCTGTTCACCTCGTCGGTAATGACGGTGATAGCAAAAAGTCGGGGCGTTATTAGTTGGCGAACTTGGCTGATTAACGCACTTCTGGTGGCCTGTGGTAATCTGGCAGGTATTGCCTGTTTCAGTTTGTTAATCTGGTTTTCCGGGCTGGTGATGAGTGAAAACGCGATGTGGGGAGTCGCGGTTTTACACTGCGCCGAGGGCAAAATGCATCATACATTTACTGAATCTGTCAGCCTCGGCATTATGTGCAATCTGATGGTTTGCCTGGCGCTGTGGATGAGTTATTGCGGGCGTTCGTTATGCGACAAAATCGTCGCCATGATTTTGCCCATCACCCTGTTTGTCGCCAGTGGCTTTGAGCACTGTATCGCCAATTTGTTTGTGATTCCGTTCGCCATTGCCATTCGCCATTTCGCCCCCCCCCTTCTGGCAACTGGCGCACAGTAGCGCAGACAATTTTCCGGCACTGACGGTCAGCCATTTTATTACCGCCAATCTGCTCCCGGTGATGCTGGGTAATATTATCGGCGGTGCAGTGCTGGTGAGTATGTGTTATCGGGCTATTTATTTACGTCAGGAATCCTGAAAAATCAGCCCGGCGAAACAGTTCGTCGGGCTGAAGATTATTCTTGCGCGATTTGCCCATCGGGCCAGGCGTGGATCACGGCTTTGATCAGCGTCGCCAATGGAATGGCGAAGAATACGCCCCAGAATCCCCACAAACCACCGAAGATCACCACCGATAAAATAATCACCAGCGGATGCAGGTTAACCGCTTCGGAGAACAACACCGGTACTAGCAGGTTGCCGTCCAGCGCCTGAATAATCAGATACACCGCGAAGCAGCTCCAGAATTCCGTGCCTGCGCCAAACTGGAATAGCGCCACGCCAACCACCGGAATGGTCACCACAAATGCGCCAATGTACGGAATAAGAACCGAGAAGCCGACCAGCACCGCCAGCAGCAGCGAATAGTTCAGCCCAAAGAGCAAGAACCCCAGCCAGGTGGCGATCCCCACCACGATCATCTCCAGCACTTTGCCGCGGATATAGTTGGTGATTTGTTGATTCATCTCCTTCCACACCTGTCCTGCCAGTCCACGGTTGCGCGGCAGCACCCGACGAACGGCGTTCAGCATCTGCTCTTTGTCTTTCAGCAGGAAGAAGACCATCAATGGCACCAGCACCAGATAGACGGCAATGGTCAGCAAACCGACCAGCGAGGCGAGGGAAATTTTCACCACCGAATCGCCCATGGTCAGCATCCGACTGCGCATATTTTCGGCCATTGCATCAATAATGCCCGCGTCCATTAACGCCGGATAGCGGCGCGGCAACGTGGCGGCAAAGTCAGAAAGCTTATTGAGCATCCCCGGCATATCGCGGATTAAGTAGATGCCCTGTTGCCAGGCGATAGGCAGTACCACGAACGCCATCAGTAGCAATATACCGACAAAAACCACCAATACAATCGACGTCGCCCAGCGGCGGGAGCAGCCAATAGATTGCAGGCGCACGGTTGGCCATTCCAGCAAATAGGCCAGCACAATAGCCACCAGCAACGGAGCAAGCAGGCCACTAAAGAAAAAGATAATGCCAAATCCGGCAACTAAAATAACCAGCAAGGCAATCGCTTCCGGGTCGCTAAAACGGCGGCGATACCATTGCATCAACATTTCGAGCATAAAAACCTTCCCTGAACCTCAAGAGCGGGATTGCGATCCGCAATTGTATCGAAATGTCACAAAAAAGACTTCGCTTTTTATGACGGATTCAGGAAACTGAAAAGTCATTTGAGTGGGCTAATCTTCGCCGTTACACTCAAAGGCGGCGCGGTGGGAACGATATTTCACAGTATCGGTCAAATGACTATCTTCAGAAATACAGGATAGAGGTTATGTTCAGGCAGTTGAAAAAAAACCTGGTTGCAACCCTCATTGCTGCTATGACCATTGGTCAGGTAGCCCCGGCGTTTGCCGACAACGCAGACACCTTGCCGGATATGGGAACCTCCGCAGGAAGCACGCTTTCCATTGGTCAGGAAATGCAGATGGGCGACTATTATGTCCGCCAGCTACGCGGCAGCGCGCCGTTAATTAATGACCCGCTGTTAACGCAATATATTAATTCGCTGGGGATGCGTCTGGTTTCGCATGCCAATTCGGTTAAGACACCGTTTCATTTTTTTCTAATCAACAACGACGAAATTAACGCCTTTGCTTTCTTTGGCGGCAACGTGGTGCTGCACTCTGCCCTGTTCCGTTATTCCGATAACGAAAGTCAACTGGCTTCAGTTATGGCGCACGAAATCTCCCACCTCACCCAACGTCACCTGGCGCGAGCGATGGAAGATCAGCAGCGCAGCACGCCGCTGACCTGGGTCGGCGCGTTAGGTTCTATTTTACTGGCGATGGCCAGTCCGCAGGCGGGGATGGCGGCGCTGACCGGTACACTGGCGGGAACGCGTCAGGGGATGATCAGTTTCACCCAGCAAAATGAACAGGAAGCGGACCGCATTGGTATTCAGGTGCTGCAACGCTCGGGATTCGATCCGCAGGCGATGCCAACCTTCCTCGAAAAATTACTCGATCAGGCGCGTTACTCCTCGCGCCCGCCGGAAATTTTATTGACTCACCCGTTGCCGGAAAGTCGTCTGGCAGATGCCCGCAACCGTGCTAATCAGATGCGACCGATGGTGGTGCAGTCGTCGGAAGATTTCTATCTGGCGAAAGCGCGCACACTGGGGATGTATAATTCCGGACGTAACCAGCTCACCAGTGATTTGCTGGATGAATGGGCGAAAGGAAACGTTCGTCAGCAACGAGCGGCGCAATATGGTCGTGCTTTACAGGCGATGGAAGCCAATAAATACGACGAGGCGCGTAAAACGCTGCAACCGTTACTGGCGGCAGAACCTGGCAACGCATGGTATCTCGATCTGGCTACCGATATCGATCTTGGGCAAAACAAAGCCAATGAGGCAATCAATCGCCTGAAAAATGCCCGTGATTTGCGCACCAATCCGGTGTTGCAGCTCAACCTGGCAAACGCTTATCTGCAAGGCGGTCAACCACAAGAAGCGGCCAATATTCTCAATCGCTACACCTTTAATAATAAAGATGACAGCAACGGCTGGGATTTACTGGCACAGGCGGAAGCCGCGCTAAATAACCGCGATCAGGAGCTGGCTGCGCGAGCAGAAGGTTATGCGCTCGCCGGACGACTCGATCAGGCCATTTCGCTGTTGAGTAGCGCCAGTTCGCAGGTGAAATTAGGCAGCCTGCAACAAGCGCGTTACGATGCGCGCATCGACCAGTTGCGCCAGCTGCAGGAACGCTTTAAGCCTTATACCAAGATGTAATTCGCATTAAAGGAAGAACAATGACCAAACAGGTAAAAATCTACCATAACCCACGCTGTTCAAAGAGCCGGGAAACGCTGAACCTGCTGAAAGAAAACGGCGTGGAGCCAGAAGTGGTACTCTACCTTGAGACACCCGCCGATGCGGCAACGCTGCGCGATTTGCTGAAAATGCTGGGGATGAATAGCGCCCGTGAATTGATGCGCCAGAAAGAGGATCTTTATAAAGAACTGAACCTGGCTGACAGTTCGCTTAGCGAAGAGGCGCTGATTCAGGCAATGGTGGATAATCCGAAGCTGATGGAGCGCCCGATTGTGGTCGCGAATGGCAAAGCGCGGATTGGTCGTCCACCGGAGCAGGTACTGGAAATCGTGGGTTAAGATGTGCTCCATCGCTAGTTGAAGCACATTGCCGGATGCGACGCTTGCCATGTCTTATCCGGCCTACGAATACTATGGATTAACTTCGCGTAGTTCGGATAAGGCGTTCGCGCCGCATCCGACAATAAACACCTTATCTACAACTTCAGAATTTCTTTCACAAACGGAATGGTCAGCTTACGTTGCGCGGTAATCGACGCACGATCCAACTGATCCAACGTCATAAATAGCGTGCGCATTTCTCTGTCGAGCCGCTTCAGCAAGAAACGCCCCACATCTTCCGGCAGTTCAAAACCACGCAAACGCGCGCGTAACTGTAGCGCCTGCAACTTATCTTCATCAGAAAGTGGCTGCAATTTGTAGATCTGCCCCCAGTCGAGTCGCGACGCGAGATCCGGTAATCCCAGATTCAACTGCCGCGGTGGACGATCGCCGGTGATCAACAACCGTGTTTTGCCCGATTCCAGAATTCGATTGTAGAGATCGAAAATCGCCATCTCCCACAACTCATCGCCTGCAATACACTCAATGTTGTCGATACAAACCAGCGACAAATGCTCCATACCGTCGAGCACTTCCGGAACAAACCAAGTGCGTTTATCCAGCGGGACATAGCCCACCGCATCGCCACGCTGCGACAATTCCGCGCAAGCCGCGTGCAGCAGATGGCTGCGCCCCGCGCCTTCGCGTGCCCAGAGATAGATGTAACCGCTATGTTCCTGACGCAGCACGTTTTGCAGCGCGGCCAGTAAAGAGGAGTTATCCCCCGGCCAGAAACTTGCAAAGGTTTCGTCGTCAGGAAGATAAAGTGGCAAAGAGAGCTGTGCCGGTGTGTTCAGAGATACCTCAACCAGGATTTCACAAAATCGCGAGAAGTTTACCACAGAATCCCATGATGTTTGAACCGGGCAGCAACACTGCCCGGTCGGTACATTATTTGTCTGTTATATCCGCCTCTTCTGCGTCCAGCACCACTTCTTCAGGGCGCAGCACACTGATCAGTTTGAAAATCAAACTTAAGCCGATACCGACGATGGTCGCCAGCGCCATACCTTTTAACTCCGCCGCGCCGATGTTTACCTTCGCGCCACTGACGCCGATGATCAAAATCACGGAAGTCAGGATCAGGTTCTGTGCTTTGTTGTAATCCACTTTCGATTCGATCAAAACACGAATACCGGAAGCACCGATGACACCATAAAGCAGCAGCGAAACGCCGCCCATCACCGGCAATGGGATCATCTGGATAGCGGCAGCCAGTTTACCGACGCAGGAAAGCAGGATAGCGAAAATCGCCGCCCCGCCGATAACCCAGGTACTGTAAACACGGGTGATCGCCATCACGCCAATGTTTTCTCCGTAAGTGGTATTTGGCGTGGAGCCAAAGAAGCCGGAGATCACGGTCGACAGGCCGTTAGCAAACATCGAACGGTGCAGACCTGGATCGCGCAGCAGATCTTTTTTGACGATATTAGCCGTTACTACCAGGTGCCCTACGTGTTCGGCAATAACCACTAACGCCGCTGGCAGAATAGTCAGAATGGCAAACCACTCGAAGCGCGGCGTATAGAGGGTTGGCAGCGCAAACCAGTGAGCATTAATAATCGGCGTGGTATCGACAATTCCCATTGCGAAAGAGAGCGCGTAGCCCACCAGCACGCCAATTAAAATCGGGATAATTGCCAGGAAACCACGAAACAGCACGGAACCTAAAACCGTGACCGCCAGGGTGGTAATAGAGATGATGATGGTTTTGGAGTCTGGCGTTTGCCCTTCAGCCGGGAGTAAACCCGCCATACCGGCAGCTACGCCCGCCAGCTCCAGACCGATGACGGCAACGATTGCGCCCATTGCCGCAGGTGGAAACAGCACGTCCAGCCAGCCGGTCCCCGCTTTCTTCACGATAAAAGAAACCAGGCAGAACAGCACGCCGCACATAATAAAGCCGCCCAGCGCGACTTCATACCCTAACGGCAACAGTAACAATACCGGTGAAATAAAGGCAAAGCTGGAACCAAGATAAGCCGGAATTTTCCCTTTACAGATGAAGAGATACAGCAGCGTTCCAATACCGTTAAATAACAGTACAGTCGCCGGGTTAATATGAAATAAGACGGGCACCAGGACGGTTGCACCAAACATGGCGAACAAATGTTGCAAACTAAGCGGGATTGTCTGTAAAAGTGGCGGTCTTTCACTCACCCCGATAGCACGGCGCGTCATAGTATTATCCTCTGTATTATGTGTTATAGGCGCTTTACTCAAAAAAAAGCCGACTCTTAAAGTCGGCTTTAATTATTTTTATTCTTTATTTCGTACCAAAGATTTTGTCACCGGCATCGCCGAGGCCCGGAATAATGTATCCGTGCTCGTTCAGTCCCTGATCAATCGATGCGGTATACAGTTCGACGTCCGGGTGCGCTTTTTCCAGCGCAGCGATACCTTCTGGCGCAGCGACCAGCACCAGAACTTTGATGCTGCTGCAGCCCGCTTTTTTCAGCAGGTCGATGGTCGCGATAACGGAACCACCGGTTGCCAGCATTGGGTCAACGATCAGCGCCATACGCTCATCGATGTTAGAAACCAGTTTCTGGAAGTACGGTACCGGCTCCAGCGTTTCTTCATTACGGTACATACCGACAACGCTGATGCGCGCGCTCGGAACATTTTCCAGCACACCGTCCATCATACCAAGACCCGCACGCAGAATTGGCACAACGGTAATTTTCTTACCTTTGATCTGGTCGATTTCTACCGGGCCGTTCCAGCCTTCGATAGTTACTTTTTCCGTTTCGAGGTCGGCGGTCGCTTCGTAAGTCAGCAGGCTACCCACTTCGGAAGCGAGTTCGCGAAAGCGCTTGGTGCTGATATCTTGCTCACGCATCAGTCCCAGCTTGTGTTTGACGAGTGGGTGTTTGACTTCCACGATCTTCATACTCTTTCTCCTTTGAGGGGCAGCCACAAAAAAATCGACGGATTATACCTCCTTTCTTCAAGGCGGCAATATTCTTTTCGTTGACTTTAGTCAAAATGATAACGATTTGAGATAAAGTTATTTTATATTCAAATGGTTATGAAAGAAGATCATTCCATCCGAAAACTAACCTTTGCCCTGGCACAAGTCTTCTTTCGCCGCGCGTCTGGGGAAAAGACGTGCAAAAAGGTTGTGCAAAGCAGCCTCGCAAACGTTTGCTTTCCCTGTTAGAATTGCGCCGAATTTTATTTTTCTACCGCAAGTAACGCGTGGGGACCCAAGCAGTGACCGATAAAACCTCTCTTAGCTACAAAGATGCCGGTGTTGATATTGACGCGGGTAATGCTCTGGTTGGAAGAATCAAAGGCGTAGTGAAGAAAACGCGTCGTCCGGAAGTGATGGGCGGTCTGGGCGGCTTCGGTGCGCTGTGTGCATTGCCGCAAAAATATCGTGAACCCGTGCTGGTTTCCGGCACTGACGGCGTAGGTACCAAGCTGCGTCTGGCAATGGACTTAAAACGTCACGACACCATTGGTATTGATCTGGTCGCCATGTGCGTTAATGACCTGGTGGTGCAAGGTGCAGAACCGCTGTTTTTCCTCGACTATTACGCAACCGGAAAACTGGATGTTGATACCGCTTCAGCGGTGATCAGCGGCATCGCGGAAGGTTGTCTGCAATCGGGCTGTTCACTGGTGGGTGGCGAAACGGCAGAAATGCCGGGGATGTATCACGGTGAAGATTACGATGTCGCGGGTTTCTGCGTGGGCGTGGTAGAAAAATCAGAAATCATCGACGGCTCTAAAGTCAGCGACGGCGATGTTCTGATTGCACTCGGTTCCAGCGGTCCGCACTCGAACGGCTATTCGCTGGTGCGCAAAATTCTTGAAGTCAGCGGTTGTGATCCGCAAACCACCGAACTTGATGGTAAGCCATTAGCCGATCATCTGCTGGCACCGACCCGCATTTACGTGAAGTCAGTGCTGGAGTTGATTGAAAAGGTCGATGTGCATGCCATTGCGCACCTGACCGGCGGCGGCTTCTGGGAAAACATTCCACGCGTATTGCCAGATAATACTCAGGCAGTGATTGATGAATCTTCCTGGCAGTGGCCGGAAGTGTTCAACTGGCTGCAAACGGCAGGTAACGTTGAGCGCCATGAAATGTATCGCACCTTCAACTGCGGCGTCGGGATGATTATTGCCCTGCCTGCTCCGGAAGTGGACAAAGCCCTCGCCCTGCTCAATGCCAACGGTGAAAACGCGTGGAAAATCGGTATCATCAAAGCCTCTGATTCCGAACAACGCGTGGTTATCGAATAATGAATATTGTGGTGCTTATTTCCGGTAACGGAAGTAATTTACAGGCAATTATTGACGCCTGTAAAACCAACAAAATTAAAGGCACCGTACGGGCAGTTTTCAGCAATAAGGCCGACGCGTTCGGCCTTGAACGCGCCCGCCAGGCGGGTATTGCAACGCATACGCTCATCGCCAGCGCGTTTGACAGTCGTGAAGCCTATGACCGGGAGTTGATTCATGAAATCGACATGTACGCACCCGATGTGGTCGTGCTGGCTGGTTTTATGCGCATTCTCAGCCCGGCGTTTGTCTCCCACTATGCCGGGCGTTTGCTGAACATTCACCCTTCTCTGCTGCCGAAATATCCCGGATTACACACCCATCGTCAGGCGCTGGAAAATGGCGATGAAGAGCACGGTACATCGGTGCATTTCGTCACCGATGAACTGGACGGTGGCCCGGTTATTTTACAGGCGAAAGTCCCGGTATTTGCTGGTGATACGGAAGATGACGTCACCGCCCGCGTGCAAACCCAGGAACACGCTATTTATCCACTGGTGATTAGCTGGTTTGCCGATGGTCGTCTGAAAATACACGAAAACGCCGCGTGGCTGGATGGTCAACGTCTGCCGCCGCAGGGCTACGCTGCCGACGAGTAATGCCCCCGTAGTTAAAGCGCCAGCTCTGCCGCTGGCGTTTTTCAATTCACCTGTAAATCGCAAGCTCCAGCAGTTTTTTTCCCCCTTTTCTGGCATAGTTGGACATCTGCCAATATTGCTCGCCATAATATCCAGGCAGTGTCCCGTGAATAAAACGGAGTAAAAGTGGTAATGGGTCAGGAAAAGCTATACATCGAAAAAGAGCTCAGTTGGTTATCGTTCAATGAACGCGTGCTTCAGGAAGCGGCGGACAAATCTAACCCGCTGATTGAAAGGATGCGTTTCCTGGGGATCTATTCCAATAACCTTGATGAGTTCTATAAAGTCCGCTTCGCTGAACTGAAGCGACGCATCATTATTAGCGAAGAACAAGGCTCCAACTCTCATTCCCGCCATTTACTGGGCAAAATTCAGTCCCGGGTGCTGAAAGCCGATCAGGAATTCGACGGCCTCTACAACGAGCTATTGCTGGAGATGGCGCGCAACCAGATCTTCCTGATTAATGAACGCCAGCTCTCCGTCAATCAACAAAACTGGCTTCGTCATTATTTTAAGCAGTATCTGCGTCAGCACATTACGCCGATTTTAATCAATCCTGACACTGACTTAGTGCAGTTCCTGAAGGATGATTACACCTATCTGGCGGTGGAAATTATCCGTGGAGACACCATCCGTTACGCGCTGCTGGAGATCCCATCAGATAAAGTGCCGCGCTTTGTGAATTTACCGCCAGAAGCGCCGCGTCGACGCAAGCCGATGATTCTTCTGGATAACATTCTGCGTTACTGCCTTGATGATATTTTCAAAGGCTTCTTTGATTATGACGCGCTGAATGCCTATTCAATGAAGATGACCCGCGATGCCGAATACGATTTAGTGCATGAGATGGAAGCCAGCCTGATGGAGTTGATGTCTTCCAGTCTCAAGCAGCGTTTAACTGCTGAGCCGGTGCGTTTTGTTTATCAGCGCGATATGCCCAATGCGCTGGTTGAAGTGTTACGCGAAAAACTGACTATTTCCCGCTACGACTCCATCGTCCCCGGCGGTCGTTATCATAATTTTAAAGACTTTATTAATTTCCCCAATGTCGGCAAAGCCAATCTGGTGAACAAACCACTGCCGCGTTTACGCCACATTTGGTTTGATAAAGCCCAGTTCCGCAATGGTTTTGATGCCATTCGCGAACGCGATGTGTTGCTCTATTATCCTTATCACACCTTTGAGCATGTGCTGGAACTGCTGCGTCAGGCTTCGTTCGACCCGAGCGTACTGGCGATTAAAATTAACATTTACCGCGTGGCGAAAGATTCACGCATCATCGACTCGATGATCCACGCCGCACATAACGGTAAGAAAGTCACTGTGGTGGTTGAGTTACAGGCGCGTTTCGACGAAGAAGCCAACATTCACTGGGCGAAGCGCCTGACCGAAGCAGGCGTGCACGTTATCTTCTCTGCGCCGGGGCTGAAAATTCACGCCAAACTGTTCCTGATTTCACGTAAAGAAAACGGTGAAGTGGTCCGTTACGCACACATCGGGACCGGGAACTTTAACGAAAAAACCGCGCGTCTTTATACTGACTATTCGTTGCTGACCGCAGATGCGCGTATCACCAACGAAGTACGGCGGGTATTTAACTTTATTGAAAACCCATACCGCCCAGTGACATTTGATTATTTAATGGTGTCACCGCAAAACTCTCGCCGTCTGTTATATGAAATGGTAGACCGCGAAATCGCCAACGCGCAGCAAGGGCTGCCCAGTGGTATCACCCTGAAGCTAAATAACCTTGTCGATAAAGGCCTGGTTGATCGTCTGTATGCGGCCTCCAGCTCCGGCGTACCGGTTAATCTGCTGGTTCGCGGAATGTGTTCGCTGATCCCCAATCCGGAAGGCATTAGCGACAACATTCGTGCCATCAGTATTGTTGACCGTTACCTTGAACATGACCGGGTTTATATTTTTGAAAATGGCGGCGATAAAAAGGTCTACCTTTCTTCCGCCGACTGGATGACGCGCAATATTGATTATCGTATTGAAGTGGCGACACCGCTGCTCGATCCGCACCTGAAGCAGCGGGTGCTGGACATCATCGACATATTGTTCAGCGATACGGTCAAAGCACGTTATATCGATAAAGAACTCAGTAATCGCTACGTTCCCCGCGGCAATCGCCGCAAAGTACGGGCGCAGTTGGCGATTTACGACTACATCAAATCACTCGAACAACCTGAATAACCCTATGCCAATACACGATAAATCCCCTCGTCCGCAGGAGTTTGCTGCGTCGATCTTGGTTCAAACAGTTTTCACATGGTCATAGCCCGTGTGGTAGATGGTGCCATGCAGATTATTGGCCGCCTGAAACAGCGAGTGCATCTGGCGGACGGCCTGGGGCCAGATAATATGTTGAGTGAAGAGGCAATGACGCGCGGTTTGAACTGTCTGTCGCTGTTTGCCGAACGGCTACAAGGGTTTTCTCCTGCCAGCGTCTGTATAGTCGGCACCCATACGCTGCGTCAGGCGCTGAACGCCACTGACTTTCTGAAACGCGTGGAAAAGGTCATTCCCTACCCGATTGAAATTATTTCCGGTAATGAAGAAGCCCGTCTGATTTTTATGGGCGTGGAACATACCCAACCGGAGAAAGGTCGCAAACTGGTTATTGATATTGGCGGCGGATCTACGGAACTGGTGATTGGTGAAAATTTCGAACCGATTCTCGTTGAAAGCCGCCGGATGGGTTGTGTCAGCTTTGCCCAGCTTTACTTCCCTGGCGGGGTCATCAATAAAGAGAATTTTCAGCGCGCTCGTATGGCGGCAGCACAAAAACTGGAAACTTTAACCTGGCAATTCCGTATTCAGGGCTGGAACGTGGCAATGGGCGCTTCCGGTACCATAAAAGCCGCCCATGAAGTGTTAATGGAAATGGGCGAGAAAGACGGGATAATTACCCCGGAACGTCTGGAAAAACTGGTAAAAGAAGTTTTACGTCACCGTAATTTCGCATCGCTGAGTTTACCGGGTCTTTCCGAAGAGCGGAAAACAGTCTTCGTTCCTGGACTGGCGATTTTATGCGGTGTGTTTGATGCTTTAGCCATCCGTGAACTGCGCCTTTCTGACGGGGCGTTACGCGAAGGCGTACTGTACGAAATGGAAGGACGTTTCCGTCATCAGGATGTGCGTAGTCGCACCGCCAGCAGCCTCGCCAACCAGTATCACATCGACAGCGAACAGGCCCGACGGGTGCTGGATACCACTATGCAAATGTACGAACAGTGGCGGGAACAGCAACCGAAGCTGGCGCATCCGCAACTGGAGGCGCTACTGCGATGGGCCGCCATGCTGCATGAGGTCGGGTTGAATATCAACCACAGCGGTTTGCATCGCCACTCCGCTTATATTCTGCAAAACAGTGACTTGCCGGGTTTTAATCAGGAACAGCAGCTGATGATGGCGACACTGGTGCGCTATCACCGCAAAGCGATTAAACTCGACGATCTGCCGCGCTTTACCTTGTTTAAGAAGAAACAGTTCCTGCCACTGATTCAGCTATTGCGCCTTGGCGTATTACTCAACAATCAACGTCAGGCAACCACCACACCGCCAACATTGACACTGATTACTGATGACAGTCACTGGACACTGCGTTTCCCGCATGACTGGTTTAGTCAGAATGCGTTGGTACTGCTTGATCTGGAAAAGGAGCAAGAATACTGGGAAGGCGTGGCTGGCTGGCGGTTGAAAATTGAAGAAGAAAGTACACCTGAAATCGCCGCTTAATGCTTTGCGGGCCGACGAGAAATGTCGGCCGCATTATTCAGGCACTTTCGCGAATGGGTTCGATTGAAGTGGCACACTGAATTTGGCCACCTGAACAGAGGTGATATGCTCACCTCAGAACAACACAGGTGCTCCAATGAAAAAAAGAAATTTTAGCGCAGAGTTTAAACGCGAATCCGCTCAACTGGTTGTTGACCAGAAATACACGGTGGCAGATGCCGCCAAAGCTATGGATGTTGGCCTTTCCACAATGACAAGATGGGGCAAACAACTGCGTGATGAGCGTCAGGGCAAAACACCAAAAGCCTCTCCGATAACACCAGAACAAATCGAAATACGTAAGCTGAGGAAAAAGCTACAACGCATTGAAATGGAGAATGAAATATTAAAAAA
>NZ_MIIV01000431.1:0-344 GCF_001743015.1 Shigella sp. FC1567 | reverse complement strand
CACAGCAGAACTCGAACCCGTCAGAGCACCATCGCTGATTGCTTTCTTTCACGGCCACTCTGCCTGTATGTGCCCGTTTCGATGGCGGTACAGCAGGTTTTCGCTCAAGCAACAGCGCATTCTGGCGCATGATCCGGTAAACACGTTTGGCATTGATCGCAGGCATACCATCAAGTTCTGCCTGTCTGCGAAGCAGCGCCCATACCCGACGATAACCATACGTGGGCAGCTCTCCGATAACATGGTGTATACGGAGAAGCACATCCGTATCATCAGTGTGACGACTGCGGCGGCCATCCATCCAGTCATCGGTTCGTCTGAGAATGACGTGCAACTGCGCACGC
>NZ_MIIV01000430.1:0-344 GCF_001743015.1 Shigella sp. FC1567 | reverse complement strand
GACGACGCTGCGACGTTCTGTTCGCCATGATGCGCGACGGGACTTTTTATACCCCGCAGGGGTCATAACATGCTTGACAACTTAATAGGGGCACCCCCCAAAGCCGTCTATGGGAAGGAGTCTGCTGTTATTCCAGAGAATGGTAATTCAGTCATATATTTCTCCATCTATGACTTGTCAATACCATCCTGATATTTGTGGGTCAGCAATATATTCTACTAAAAGGTATTTAAGGTCATTGCGTCGGTAATGTTGCCAACTTACTGATTTAGTGTATGATGGTGATTTTAAGGTGCTTGCGTGGCTTCCATTTCCATCAGATGTCCTTCCTGCTCCGCTACTGA
>NZ_MIIV01000429.1:0-349 GCF_001743015.1 Shigella sp. FC1567 | reverse complement strand
CCCCAGAGAAGTCAGTGGGTTACGCAGAGAATCGTAACGGGATACCAGATCAAGAGCCTGTCCAATGTGCATAAAAAATCCGGAAACAAGTGAGCGTTTCCGGATTCTTACACAGCCACTGGATCGGTCAACTGATCCTTAACTGATCGGCATTACTCCGGGATGTGCTGTTTCAGCCTCGCGACCAGCTCACGCTGTGTCAGCGTTTCCGTCGCCGTTTCTCCCGTTTTGTGGTCCAGGTAACGGAAGCTCAGGCTCGCCCCTCCGTTGTAATGTGCCAGCCGGGAGGCCGCTATCGGCGGCTTCTTCAGATAACGACCCAGGTAGCGCGCCGTATTCCTCCCGCCGG
>NZ_MIIV01000428.1:0-350 GCF_001743015.1 Shigella sp. FC1567 | reverse complement strand
CCAGGTGTTTGCTGTTGTTCAATGTATTGGCGGATGACGGATATTGGCGCACCTCCGCAGCTACTGGCAAAATAGCCAGGACTCCACAAAACGCCTTTGAGGCTGTTTACCAGACTGGATATTGCCAGTTTGGGAGGATAGTTAATTAACAAATGGACGTGATCTGGTTCGCCATCCATTTCAACCAGTTCAGCTTCAAAATCAGCACATACATTTGAAAAGTAAGTGCGTAGTTTTTCTGTCGCGTCATGGTCAAAAATCTGACGTCGGTATTTGGTGACAAAGACCAGGTGAACATGCATCAGGAAAACACAATGCCTTCCACGCCGGATATCGGTTTCTTTTTTCAC
>NZ_MIIV01000427.1:0-352 GCF_001743015.1 Shigella sp. FC1567 | reverse complement strand
GGGGAATATCTCCCCGGCAGCCTTCAGGATAAAATATTATCAGATGACTGCTTAGAAAAAGAACAAATGGTGGTGTCCGCTATTGCCAGTACACCTCAGTTCTGGGCCTTGCCCGTAGCAGTTATTTTTATCACCGGGCTGCACTGAAAGCCGGTGATAAATACGCCACGATACGTAAGATGCTGACAGATATCTTTAACAGTAATTACCAGTGTTATGGCTATCGTCGCCTGCATGCGATGCTCAGGCATGAGGGGGTGCCCCTATTAAGTTGTCAAGCATGTTATGACCCCTGCGGGGTATAAAAAGTCCCGTCGCGCATCATGGCGAACAGAACGTCGCAGCGTCGTCT
>NZ_MIIV01000426.1:0-353 GCF_001743015.1 Shigella sp. FC1567 | reverse complement strand
CGTTTCAGCGGGCGGGGAGTAAAAGCGGACAACATGAGGACGGATTAACCCCCGGTATCCTGTAGCCGGGTAAGGGCTGCTGTGTCGCCACGGCGCTCCAGGATGGAGGCCGCGACCATCGCAGGTGGTGGGTCCATGGGTTTGAGCATCTTCATCCAGTCCCATTCACGTTGTGAGAGCTTCTCAGCACCAACAGAGAGCAGAACGGGATCTATACTTTTGCGGGTCAACATAAGTGGATGAGTCCTTAATAAAACAGGTCCTCAGAGCATACATATTCTGCGGAGCGTGCGGCAACAACAGGACGAACAGGGGCGGTTTTCAATTTGCAGCCGTCAGGCTGCCGTGGTTCA
>NZ_MIIV01000425.1:0-355 GCF_001743015.1 Shigella sp. FC1567 | reverse complement strand
TACGGCCCCTGATAATGTTCCGCGAACAGAATGCGCTCTGTGGCGGGGAAATACGCCCGCAGGCTTTCCTTGTTGCATCCGTTCCAGCGTCCGGACGGCTTCGCTCAGATAATATGGTTCAGCACACTGAAGCGTTCACGCATCATGATTTCGATATCAGATGCCAGGCGATGACCACAGAACAGGTAAAGACTTCCGGCAGGTTTCAGCACCCGCCAGAACTGCGCCAGACACTGGTCCAGCCACTTCAGGTAATCATCGTCGCCCTTCCACTGGTTATCCCAGCCCTCAGGCTTCACTTTAAAGTACGGCGGGTCCGTGACTATCAGGTCAACAGAATTTTCGGGTAACGACC
>NZ_MIIV01000424.1:0-365 GCF_001743015.1 Shigella sp. FC1567 | reverse complement strand
CGGGGCTGAAAATCACCACCACTTCGGGTCATCCGCCTTCATCTCCGCTTCTGTTTCGTATAAATCAAAACGACGGCAGGTATGGCAGAACGTGACGTATTCGTACGGTGAATCCGGGTACATTTTGTGGAAGGTTTCCCAGAAACAGACCGTGCAGGAGGGATGACCGGTGATAAAGTCTGCAAATACGGACTTATAAGGGTGATTATTGGCTCTGGCGACGGCTTTCAGAACCTCTTTCACCATTCTGGTGTGGACTTTCTGGTGCTCCAGGTTGTGTGACATGGGAACTCATTCTGGATGGTTACTCTGAAAGCTCATATTCTGCCACACCCCGATTTGCAGCCGCCAGGCTGCCGTGGTTC
>NZ_MIIV01000423.1:0-370 GCF_001743015.1 Shigella sp. FC1567 | reverse complement strand
GAGTTCGGGGTCGAGGTAATCCCCCAGAGAAGTCAGTGGGTTACGCAGAGAATCGTAACGGGATACCAGATCAAGAGCCTGTCCAATGTGCATAAAAAATCCGGAAACAAGTGAGCGTTTCCGGATTCTTACACAGCCACTGGATCGGTCAACTGATCCTTAACTGATCGGCATTACTCCGGGATGTGCTGTTTCAGCCTCGCGACCAGCTCACGCTGTGTCAGCGTTTCCGTCGCCGTTTCTCCCGTTTTGTGGTCCAGGTAACGGAAGCTCAGGCTCGCCCCTCCGTTGTAATGTGCCAGCCGGGAGGCCGCTATCGGCGGCTTCTTCAGATAACGACCCAGGTAGCGCGCCGTATTCCTCCCGCCGG
>NZ_MIIV01000422.1:0-375 GCF_001743015.1 Shigella sp. FC1567 | reverse complement strand
ACGGATACGCAGAGTTGGCGCAGCCCTTCGCCACACAATCCCCGCAGACGGCAACCAGCGGCGAACGGTTCCGGCATTTAACTGGCAACCGGTTATCTCGGTAATGACTCCAACTTACTGATAGTGTTTTATGTTCAGATAATGCCCGATGACCTTGTCATGCAGCTCCACCGATTTTGAGAACGACAGTGACTTCCGTCCCAGCCTTGCCAGATGTTGTCTCAGATTCAGATTATGTCGCTCAATGCGCTGAGTGTAACGCTTGCTGATAACGTGCAGCTTTCCCTTCAGGCGTGATTCATACAGCGGCCAGCCATCCGTCATCCATACCACGACCTCAAAGGCCGACAGCAGGCTCAGAAGACGCTCCAGTGT